>JAICIM010000151.1 GCA_025928885.1 Ktedonobacteraceae bacterium
CCCGAGTATGCGGAGGCAATGGATAGTGGCCAGAATATCGCCGCACTCTATCCAGACGTGCAAGAACATATATTAAGCTGCGATGCGGGCTGCCTCGTCCTGCTAGATCTTCTCAAGCAAGAGGCAAAAGCCACACGCAAGTATCGCCGCCGCCCTGTCCGCGACCCCTTTCGAGCAATGTATTGGATACTGACGGGCTTTTTTCGTGGCGGCCAACTGCCGATAGCACCGATGGCACTTTCCTATGGTGCGCTCATCCTGATTATTTTATTTGCATCGCTCAGCACATATCTAGGCATCAACTGGCACGAATCTATTTATCATCCACCACCCACGCCCGTTCACCTTATACCAACACCGGATGGCATTGGCATAAGCGATGGGTTGAAAATCTACGATGCCTGCAACGCACAAAGTTATCAGGCGAAGCGCGAGGCGGCCCAGGCCATGCAGAAAGCCAATTTTGCTCAGGCTGATAAGCTGTTACAAACCGCGACCAGCGTGGTGCAAAACGACACAACGGGCTGCAATGGAGCTGAGGCAGCGATCTATCGCGAAAACTTACATGTCCGCCAATCAGGACGCCCATTCTCCATCGTCGTTGTCAGCTTTGATAGCGGGCCGGGGAATGCCGACCCACATGGAGGCACGGATCGCCACCGGCTCTATGCCGCCTACACACAAGAGCTGGTGGGGGCATTTATCAGCCAGCAGCAATATAATGCCAGACAAATGCAAGCGGCAGCTAATACTCCATTGCTCTATCTGGTCCTCGCCAACACGACGGGCGCAGAATCAGGGGCGCTAGAGGTCGCCAACACCATCTCATCCATACTGGCAACACAGGATCTCAAGCACTTCGGCCTGTTAGCTAACAACAATCATCCGGTGCTGGCGGTGCTGGGTCTTGGTCCAAGCAGCATGACACAGATTGTTTTACCCGTCCTGTGTCGGGCAGGAGTTCCATTGATCGCGCCAACGGCGATGGGGCCATTCATCACTGATCTCGTCACACAAACATCGCTTTATCGCCATTGCGCCCCTGGCTTTGCCTTCATCCGCTTTTCGCCCGATGATGCCGCGCAAAGCGCGTTAGGAGCCAGTTATGCGTATAAGCAATTACATACACGTAACGTCGCCGCCTTCTATGATCCAGCCAACCCATCGTCCAAAGGCTCCGCCGACAGCTTCGTCGCGACGTTTAGCAAATTCTCCAGCGCACATATTGTGGCCCGAGAAACGGTGGTTGCCAGCAATCAGCCAGGCACAAATGGAGGCCCCCAGGCAGCACGTGATGATTTGTTGGCAGGTCTCAAAGATGCGTTACAGGCCAAACCACGCCCTGACCTGATTTTCGCCCCACTACGCAGCAACGATGTCGTCACGCTGGCGCAAGCAATTGCCAAACTGCCACAAAAAGAACAACCGGTTCTCATGATTGGCGGCGAATTTGTGCAACCACAGGCATTGCAAGGGCTGGTGCAGTGGTCACGTCAGCAACAGTTGACCATGCCTCGCGTCTATATTGCGCTCTCCTCTGCCGCACGACCGCCAACAAATGGCGACTGGCAGAAGCAATTTTACGCCACCTTCTGCACATCCTTTGCGACTCCGGGCAGCTTTTGTAGCGGCACGGCGGCACTGGATCAGGGCGCACTCTTCTTTGCAGATGGCATCGAGATCGTTGCAAGCGGTATTGGCCCCATCACCGATAAGAGCAAAATACCAACCCCAACAGCTCTCGTCAAAAATATCAGTGCGGAACAGTTCGCTGGCGTCAGTGGTCCCATCGCCTTCCAGAGTTGGAACAACGTCCTGCTCACCAGCACAAAATCTACACCGGTTATGCTTAGCATTCAGCAAGATGGCAGCATCCAGATTGTTGGTTAGCAGCCAAAAAAGGGAGATTGCTTGTCCTGAAGCAATCCCCCTTTTTTTCGATCAGCTCAAATAAAAGCTAGCGTTTTCCCACATCACAATACCAACAACAGTCTGCTTGCTCATCTACCTGGGCAGCATGCGCTCCGCTTCAATATAGGTTGGACCAGCTTCAATAAAGCCCAGGCGATGATAGAGGTTCACAGCTGGAATACCCAGCGTCACATTTAGCAAGAGCGTGGTGTGTTCCAGATCACGCAGACGCCGTATCGCTTTAACGGCGAGAAATTGACCCAGACCGACGTGACGGAACGATGGAGCCACCGCCATATGGCGAATGCGCGGTACCCCACGTTCAAGATGAGTGAGAATAGCCCCGGCGAGGTGGTAACGATCAAGGCTATGCTCAACCACATAACAGCTTTCGGGGATAAACGGACCAAAGCGCCCCTCCTGAAGAGCACGCACCTCGGCACGCCAGCCCGCAACATCGGGGTGAATACAATCAGGCCCACCCGTATACGCTCGCTGCAGCAGAATACCAACCTGCTCACCCTCATCTGGTCGCATCTCACGGACGCGCAGAGAGCCGGGCAGCGGGAATTGTGGCACAGAAAGATCAGTCGAGGCAACCATCACCGTACGGCGACGCAGTTCCTGAAAGCCCGCAGATGCAAAAGAAGCGATATAGGCAGCGGGATAGGTTGCTTTCAAGTACCGTACCCCTAGAGCAGCTGCACGCACCAGAGCTTCACCAACAACCTGGACAGCAACGCTGCCACCAGCCTCCGGCAACAATACCATCCCATCTAGTTCAGCGGTGCTTTCATGAGAGAAAAAACGGAGTCGTCCTATGGGAGCATCTTCTCGCCAGAGCAGATAGCGCTGCGCCTGCATATCGGGAATTTCTTCTTTATAGCGTGCAATCTGCGCATCTTCCGGCTCAAAATGGAGTTGATCAGCACTACGTCGTGTGACCGAAACCCAGATAGCAGCATCTTCAGGCCGCGCCTGTCTCCACTCGACGGCGTTACGGGCCACATCAGGGTCAAGCATTTGAGACACCTCCTGGTGAGTGCAGTACATCATTATCTCAGAGCAGTATACAGGAGGTCCTCAATACACACAAGAGGTCAGGCAGAGTTGTGGTTAAACAGTGTGACACTCACTTAGACTTGTTGCGTCAGCAACAGCCATATGCTATGCTATGCCCGTCGTACAGACAAGCATCAAATAATTAAGAAAGTTTACATGGAATTACTGATCGTCACAGTGGCATATACAGCGTCGGTGAGAGATGCAGATGTCCTGGCACGCATCCGCTTCATCGCAGATACGGTGAGCAATGCTCCGGGTATGATCTCGTCGCGCTTCTACCGTAGCCGCCGCAATGATGCAACTACTCATACGCCCACGCACGCAACTGCTCATTCGTACTACATTATGCTGACCACCTGGGATGATGAGGAGAGCTGGCAGAGGGCGCAAGAACGCTATAACCCGAAACAACTGCTGCTCGGATCGGCCAAAGAACTACTCACTGCGCAACCACAACAATGGCAGATGGGCTATCTCTGGGGATACAGCCGTCCAGCAGCCACTCCAATTGTGGCTACAGCGCATTTATGCACCACCCGTTCAGACCAGACTGAGTTTTTACAGCAAAAATACGTTGAGGGGTTACGCCACTACGCCACACGGCCTATGCTGGCGTTTGCGTTCCTGGCTCGCGGTGCATATGAAGAAGACACAAATGCTGCCAGGCGTACCGGCAGCACCAATGCCTCTTCTCAACCTGGAACAACCTTTTTAAGCCTGTTTAGCTGGGGAAGTGAAGAGGAGCGGGAAGATTTCTACTCAGATCCCTATGCACGCACCCTCACTCGATTTATGAATAACATGGGTACGGCGCACCTGTTATCGCTAGAACCCATCTAATCCGATGAAGACTCTGCTACTGGCCGATCGTACCGCCGGTGTAATTCTTCCTGAAGCATGTGATGGTTTGACCACATCTCCTGCGTTAATGTGTGGTACTCGCCATCACAGATGGGAACCGCTGCGGCACATTTGCGATGAGGAAGCAGTCTGAAGCGAATACTGCTGCCCTCGACCTCAACCCAGATATGACGCTTCGTATAACCGGTCCCCCACTTAAACAGGATCAGGGTATCGTATTCTTCAAACCAGCCTCGCCCTTTTAACAGGTTGCGATTGACGGCCTGCAACATCTCTGCCAGTCCACTCTCCCGTAGCACATGCTTGGCATTCTCGCGTTCCGCCAGTCGCCTGGCCTCTTGCTCATCTATTTCTGTCGGTATTTCTTGTTCTTGACTCGTAATGATCACGCCCCTTTCCGCAACACAAAACAAAAGCACCCGCAAACGATGCATTGGCTTCATTGTACCTCTTTTGCCAACAACGCTCAAGAGGAGATCGCTCAACCAGGACATGACCATCAAGACAGCTCTTCCTCTTTATCGCTACGAGGTGGCAACAAGGACTGGCTTTTTTTCGGCTGCTCAAAGCTACGCAGCCAGAGCGAAACATGCGTTGGCTGCACCGTCTCCTCAACTACGGCCCGAATTTGCTCGCTGAGCTGACGCACATCAACCTCATCGCGTAACGTGGCGCTCAGGGCTGCCAGGGTACGAGCTGCGTTGTACTTGCGGCGATAAAAGTGGCGATCAATCACCTGCTGGAGATAATGGCGCAACGGCTGAAAGAGTGCAGCTATCGCTAAAGTAGAACCAATAATCGCTACTTCCGAGTTCCATGCCTGACTGATAATATCATGCAACAGAAACTGCATCGCAAAGACCAGGGCAATATAGAGCAGAACGAGCGTCGTCGTCAGCGCCACATAGACCAGGGTGCGATTGATGATAACATCAATATCCCACAAATGCGAAGAGAGGATGGCAATGCCAACAGTAAAAGGAATACCCAGCATGGAGTACATGATGAGGTTCACTTCGAGCGCAAAGGCCAGCGGACTGCCATGAGAGAGCGGAGAGAACACAAGATAATAGAGCAGACGTGGGATAACGTTCCCAGCCACAGCGATCACAACACCAAATATTGCCCACCGGGTCTGCTGGCGCTGCCGTGGCGTGGAGACGTAGCGATAACGATACAACTGAACCAGCAAGGTACTGACGGCAAAGCCAAGAAAGATCGTCAGGCTCAACCAGGATTGATCGATCTGCCAGGAAGGGAAAATAGCCACAACCAACCAGTAGATCAGGAGCGCCAGCAGCAGCCAGCGGGTCCAGCGCGGCACAAATTGCCCATCGGGGAACACATACCCGCAAGACAGAAGGCTAGCATTGCCGAGGGCGCTTAAAACCGGGATCAACCACAGCCAGTCAGCAGGCAGCGTGTGCAGTGTGATATCAGAAAATCCAAAGGGCAGCATCATCAAGGCAAACGAGGTCAACAAGGCGGCGCGGTCGTCCGATCTGCGCCAGAATAACACTATCCCAACGGCAGCATAGCAGAGTTGCAGGAGCAGGCTGGATAACAACATGATCAGCGCATAGGTATCAAGAGAAAGCCCTAATGACTGTAGCAGAGGAAGATCAATAACCGTCAATTGCACCGTAAATGCCTGACGAGAAGGGGGATGAAGCTCATGCAGCGAGACGAAATAGGAGGGAATAGTCACGATCAATAAAGTATACATTGGTAGAACAATGGTAATCCAGGCTATACGAACAAGAAGTAACCCGAGGCCACGCATGCGTAAAACCCCATCATCAGATACGATAGCGAAAGGAAATTTTGCTGCGGTTTCTGATCGACACATGCATTACGCTCCAGACATTCTACCTGGATTTGATCCTACCAGCAGTACAACTACACTCGCGGTCTTCTCCCCACCTCTCTTGAGTGAGCGCCTCGCTCGCATTTTATCATACATTCCCAATAAAAGCGTGAGGCTATAATGCTCCGAATAAGAGACAAAACCGCCTCTCAAGCGCCTGGACAGCTCGATATAAAGATTTCATGAAAGTTTTGCGCATGGTGGCAAGATTTCATGGGATATGCATCAAATATCGAGTTAGCAGTTGACGCCGGGCGTTACCTCTGCTATCATAAGCCAGGAGCAAGCAAAATTAGCAGAGTAAAGAGGTCGAACACTATGGGTACCCCCCTACCATCATGGTCGAACGTTTTGCAGGGGATTATTAAATCAACGGCTGAACGTCAACGACTAGCGGCGGCTCTGGGCGTGACGAATATGACGCTCAGCCGTTGGGCAAGTGGAGAATCAAAACCACATAAAAACCATCTGGTACGTTTAGTTCAGGTCGTACAACCCGCTCATCGTCAGGAATTACTCGATGCGCTTGAGCGGCAGCATCAGGATATCCATACCTGGCTCATAGAAGATACATCCAACCAGATTTCAGCCGAATTCTTTGCTCATGTGTTAAATATCCGCACAACAACCACCGAAAGCCTGCTATTCTGGCGTATCTGCGATGTGGTATTAAAGCAAGCGCTTGCTCAACTCGATCCCAACAATCTTGGCATGGCAATCAAACTCATCCAATGTATGCCCCCTTCTCCACGCGATGGCAAAATCCACAGTTTGCGAGAGCGTGTGGGGAAAGGCACGCCTCCCTGGACAGCCGATCTTGAGCATGACGTACTCTTCCTGGGCCTCGAATCCTTATCGGGCTATGCCGTCGAGGTGCGCCATATCGTCAACAATGATGATCTGCGTAAAGGTGGAACAATCCCTGCGTTCTCGGATATCCACGAAATTAGTGCCGCAGCACATCCGGTTCGTCTCGAAGGACGCATTGCAGGCTGCCTGCTAGCATCAAGCACACAACCCGGATATTTTTCGATGCAGCGGCTTGCTTTGCTGGCGACGTATAGCGATCTTATCGCGCTGGCATTCCACAAATATGAGTTCTATGCCCCATCTACCTTAGAACTCCGCGTGATGCCCAAACCAGATACACAGCGCCCTATCATCGCCGAGTTCCGGCAACGGGTCACGATGAAATCCCAGCAGGCAATGCAGCAGCGGCAGCAACTGAGCCATCCAGAAATTGAATTGCAAACATGGCAGGAGATAGAAGAAGACCTGCTCGCCGTCAGAGACGATTCCTATCTCTAGGAGCACTTTATTCAATGCTATGCTTGCGCATCAGATAGCGCAACTGATCGACTTTGGCAAAGCCAAGCAGTTCAGCTGCCCGCGTGCGATTGTGCCGGGCCGTCTCTAAAGCCCAGCGTATGAAATGTTGCTCAACACGTTCGCTTACCTCGTCAAGCGAAACCGGACCAGGAGGTCGCGTCCTGAGCCATTGCTCCCACATATCAATACACGCAGATGTCTCCTGATCGCCCTCACCAGCTATCTCGTGTGGCAAATGCATGGGTAATAACTCATCGCGATTGCTCAAAATCATCGCACGCTCGATGACATTTTTTAGCTCACGTATATTCCCGGGCCACTGATACGCCAGCAGCAAGTGTTGAGCCTCTGGCGAAATCCGCCGCACATTACGGCCCAATGATTTGTTGAAGTCCTCAATGAAGCGCGAGGCAAATAATAAAATATCGCCGGGACGCTCACGCAAGGGGGGAAGCGTTATTTTGAGGACCGCCAGGCGAAAGTAGAGATCTGAACGGAAAAGGCCGTCCTTCATAGCCTGCTCCAAATCACGATTTGTGGCGGCGAGGACGCGCACATTGATCTTTACCTCCTTGCTCCCTCCCAGGCGAAAGAACGAACGCGTTTCCAGCACTCGCAGCAGCTTCGCCTGCATATCCAGAGGCATCTCGCCAATCTCATCCAGAAAAAGGGTACCACCCTCCGCTAGCTCCAGCAGCCCGCGCTTCTGCTTTTTCGCATCGGTAAACGCATATTGTTCATAGCCGAAAAGTTCGCTCTCCAGCAAATTATTAGCAATCGCGGCACAATTTAACGGGTGAAAATGACCGCTTGCCCGGTCGCTTTGATCATGGATCGCACGAGCCACCACCTCTTTGCCAGTGCCACTCTCCCCCATAATGAGGACGGAGGCATCGCTACGAGCGACACGAGCCACCAGATCAAACACGGCCTTCATACGCTCGCTATGGCCTACGATATAGCTAAAATGATAATTATCGCTCCGATCCCGACGTAGTTGCCGCAACTCGCGCGACATCGAGCCTGCCTCTAACGCACGCTGTACCACCAGCAATAACTCATCAAGATCAAAGCCTTTCAAGAGATAATCAAATGCTCCCAGCTTCATCGCAGAAACAGCCGTTTGCACATCACCGTACGCCGTCAACATAACGATCGGCACCTCGGCGTCGCTCTTGTGAATGCGCATCAAGACCTCTAACCCGCTCAATCCAGGCAAGCGCAGATCAAGTAAAATGAGGTCAATGATATTTTTCTGTAATTCCAGCAACCCCTGCTCGCCATCAGCAGCTGTATAGACCTCATAGCCATGTTTACGTAAAAAACGAGCGACTTGATGCGGTAGGTGTGGTTCGTCATCTATAATCAGAATACTCAAGCTCATGCTCTATCCCTTCCATCTTCAATCCTGGTGATTGCCCTCGTGTGCGACGATTGGAAACCGCACCGCTAGCGTTGCCCCATACCCGAAATGCCCCTCTGCTCGCATGTACCCTCCATGATCCTCCACCAATCTTCTCGTAATCGCTAAACCGAGGCCGATTCCATGCGCTCTCGTGGTAAAAAACGGTTGAAAAATACGCTCAAGCTGGTTGGGAGGGATACCTGAGCCAGTATCGCTGACAGAGATCTCCAGCCAGGACTGTGGAGCAGCACAACGACGGGAATGCACGACAGTAGTATAGACCTCATGGTTGGTTTCCGACTGTGCTATGTCCAGGGTTGCGCTCGTGGCTGGCAGAACATGACAGGCAATAGTGAGAACTCCACCATCAGGCATTGCCTGCAAAGCATTGATATAAATATTCAGCAATACCTGCTCTATCTGCCCTTCATCGACAGATATATCAGGAATAGGATCATACACTCGATGCACATCGACATGAGCTTCAACGCAGCGCGATTGAATGAGGTGCAGCACTCGATCACTGATAGTGGTGATATTACACTTGATGCGATGAAGCTGGCGGGGCTTTGCAAAGAGTAGCAGGTCACGAACGATACTATCCAGGCGTTCAACCTCTTTAAGTACCACTGAAACTGCTTCCTGCGCCCAATCGAATGCTTCACCATCATCAACCGCAGAGGGCTTTATCCCTCCCACCAGATCATCCATTAACATCTGCATCGATACTTTAATTGATGCCAGGGGATTGCGTACCTCGTGGGCTACATTTGCGGCCATCTCGCCCAATGAGGCGAGACGATCCAGGCGGCGTTTCTCTTCTTCCAGTTGATGAACGGAGGTCACATCACTAAAGGTGACAAGTACGCCAATACGGGTGCTCAGATCATCACGCAGCGGCTGCAAATCAATATCAAGCACCACCTCACGGCCATAACGATCGACGGTAACAAGCGTTCCTCCTTGCACCCCCTTCATGTCGAGCGACCCATCACTCTGCTGGTGTCCATTGGCTCTTTGCTCACATTCAGGCAGGATATGGGAACGAGACAATGATCTGATATCGAGAAATCTATGGAGCGGCTGGCCTATCACTTCGCCGGGATGATACCCCAATAGAGCAGAGGCCGCTCGATTAAACATCGTCACGATACCGCTGCTATCAACTGCAACCAGTCCACTGGGAATGCTTTCCAGGATCAGAGCCTTCAAACGCTCATCATCCAACACCTGTCGCAACAATTTACGGGCCTCATTGCGAGCCTCCAGCACCTCTGCCACCAGGGCCACATTCTCAAAGACCGCGCTGGCCTGACTCGCCAATACCTGCAACAATACAATTTCTGCACGACGCAGCTTCCAGGCGTGATAATATGCCCCCACCACAATCCCCAGCACCTTTGGCTCCTCTTGCGTAAGATCGTAGGGAGTGCCACGACCACCACGCCGCAACCCAGCCTCTCCTCCATGCAACAAAGGCAACGCACAAAACGTTTTTATATTGGCTGGGAGCTGGTCGAGACATTCCTGTATAAATGGATGCAGAGGGCTGCCTGGACGTTCTATAATCAGGGGAGAGAACGAGCGTTGTCCACGGAAATAGTGAAAAAGCTTTTCGCGGAGTGTTCGAGTAACCCATGATGCACGATCTCCCTCCTCTCCTGGCTCAATTAGTTCGCATAGATCCACACCAGTTATTTCACGTGTACGTTGCATTACAATTGTACGCAAACGATGGAACTCGTACATAGAGCAGTGGAGTTGACTACTGATACTGTTAAGCAGAGCAAGTTCATGAATACGTTCGCGGTCCCGCTCCAACAAGCGTGTATTCTCCAGCAGCAATGCCACAACCCCCGCCACAGCTTCCAGCACAGCCACCTCATCTCCACTCCACTCCCCCTGCTGACGAATCGCTACCAGTACCCCTATAGCCCGCTGCCGATAGAGCAAGGGAGCCGCCATCAGGGCATGGGAAACAGAAGATGAAGCAGGAACAACCACGCAGGTACGCTCCCTCCATGCACAGGCTTCTGGTAGCTTGCTATGAAGATCAATGGGATTGATGTGTGCGAAGTGGAGCAGAGCAGAAGACCAACCAGGGATATCGCCAAAAGAACCGGCGACAAACTGAAGAGTATCGCCAATACGCTGGTAGAAAAGCACGCACTGACATTGCAGTAAGCCAGCGAGGCGGCGTGGCAGGCTATCCTGCAATACACGATATTCAGTAATAGCGCTGAACTCGGTCAATAGCGCGGTCACTATACTCGCTGTACTTGCCTCTCCATCACGATATTTTGCATCTACCAGCATCTTTACCCCATCCCACTGTAGAAACGCCTGCACCAAATTTGACGGTTGCCCCCACCATTTCAAAGGTGTGTGTTGTGCTGAGACTGCTTCACAGAACGCACACAACGCACACAAAGGCACTATCGCTTTCTCTTAAACTATACCAGAAGTCTCCTTTTTTGACACGCATAACATTCCTTTTATGAACACATTGTAATTTTATACAAGAAAATATGATTTGATGAGGTAGAATAGTATTTTAATAATTACCATTATCAATCTTTGTACAGAAGATATTGGTTGACAGGGCAAATATGAAGGCGTACACTTAAAAATACCTTCACCGCATTTGGAGAGCGCAATGATATGGAAAATCCAACTCAACAACAAATAGATTTGAACAATCTGCGGGTAAAACCTGTTATTTCGCGCTGGGCGGCTCTCGCCGGGGCGTTAATTCTAGGATTGCTCTTCGCCGCCTTACCAGAACGGATTACATTCGGCTTCGGCTGGATACCATTAGCAATTATCATCATCATCACATTCACCATTACCTTACCTCATGCTGTACGCCGCCCCTTCTCAACTGCCACGGTACGTGTTCTCAGCCTTGTTCTGCTAGGAGTTGTAACGCTGGCGCTGGCCGTTTTTGTCTGCCTGATGATCTACACGCTCCCCAACAAAAATCAAGCGCAGGCAGTAACATTGCTGCAAACAGCGGGCCTGCTCTGGTTCGCAAATATTTTCGTCTTTGCGTTGTGGTACTGGGAGATAGACGGAGGAGGCCCGATCGAGCGCCACAAACGAGGGCATCAGGCGGCAGATTTCATGTTTCCACAACAGGCCGATGGCAACACAAAAGGCTGGGTGCCACACTTCACCGATTACCTGTTTGTTGCATTCACTGCCACCACCGCCCTTAGCCCGACCGATACCTACCCCCTGACGCGTTGGGCAAAGATGTTGATGATGGCAGAGGCCATCATTGCCATGCTCACCGTGATTATCCTGGCTGGACGTGCCGTAAATATCCTCTAGCACCGCTCTAAATCATCGCTCTCTTTGCCTGTCGCTTCTCAAACCCGAAATGTCACTTTTTGCCCTTCTTGCCCGTCTTCCCGTCGCACCACGCTTCGGGCTGGTGTGGTACGAGCGACCTCGCGTCCACCTTTAAAGACATAGAGGCGAGCAGGCAACAGGCGCAATGCTTCAAAGGCTGAGGGAGCATCAAGCACAAGAAAATCAGCTGGCTTCCCCTCTTCGATGCCATAGCGGTCCTCGATGCGCAGCACTCTGGCTGCATTCGTCGTAATCAGATCGAGAACA
>JAICIM010000503.1 GCA_025928885.1 Ktedonobacteraceae bacterium
CCTGCTGCCGAACGGGCTGGTTTTTAGCGCGGGCAAGTCCGGTCGCGCCTATCTACTGCATGCCAACGCGCTCGGCGGCGTGGGCGGCCAGATTCAGGAGCAGCAGGTCTGTCCGCCGTATGGTGGCTATGCAACGGTTGGTTCACAGATCTTCCTGCCCTGTAGTAACGGAATTCATCAGGTGAAGATCGAAGGAAACAGCATTACGACGGGCTGGCAGCGCAATCAACCCAATGGCTCTCCAGTGGTGGGAGGCCACACGGTCTATTGCCTGGATTATGCTGGCGGCACCCTCTACGCGCTCAATAGCGATGATGGTTCGGTCCGCACCTCGCTCTCGATCGGCTCCACGTCGCGCTTTGCCACGCCCACGCTCTGGAACGGCCTCGTGTTTGTTGGCACGATGCAGGGCGTCGTCGCGCTCAAAGTGGCGTAACGTTTGAGTGATCAGGGGAAGCCGCGAAGTTCCCCTGGTCTGTTTCGATACCGATCACTTGCTCAGGGCGCGGTCCAGATCGGTGATGATATCTTCAACATTTTCCACGCCAACAGAGAGGCGCAACAAAGATGGCGAGATGCCTGCCGTTTCGCGCTGTTCGTCGCTCTGGTGGGCGTGGATCATCGATGCGGGATGTGTGATCAGCGTCTCGACACCGCCCAGGCTCACTGCCAGCAGGCAGACCTCTGTGTGTCTGACAACCTCATAGGCGCGTTGATAGCCTCCCTTAACCTCAAAAGAGAGCATGCCCCCAAAGCCGCCGGGCATCTGCTGCTTTGCCAGATCGTGCTGGGGATGCGAGGGCAGGCCCGGATAGTAGACACGCTCGACCTGAGGATGCTGCTCCAGGAATTGAGCGACGGCGAGGGCATTAGCGTTGTGGACCGCCATGCGCAGGCCGTACGTCTGCAAACCGCGCCGCAGCAGCCAGGACTCGAAGGGATGCAACACCGGGCCATGTACCCGTGCATACTCCCAGGCTCTCTCGATCAATGCCTGCGACCCCATAATCGCGCCCGCCGTCACATCGGCGTGTCCATTGAGGTATTTGGTTGCGCTATGGGTGACCAGATCATAGCCAGACGTTAAGGGGTGCTGGTTGTATGCTGAGGCGAAGGTGTTGTCGGTGATTGCCATCGCTCCGGCAGCGTGAGCTATCTCAGCGGTGGCACGCAAGTCTGTGAGGTCCATTGTGGGGTTCGTGGGCGTTTCGGTATAGACGATCCTGGTATTGGGGCGTATGGCGCGTGCAAAGGCACCAATATCGCGCTGGTCAACCTGGGTAACCTCGACGCCGTAGCGTGGTAGCGTTTCGGTCAGCAACGAGAGCGTCGCCGTGTAATGTGTCTGTTGAGCGATGACATGATCGCCTTTCTGTACATTGGCGAGGATGGCAGTTGTGATGGCGGCCATGCCAGAGCCAAGCGCCAGCGCTGCCTCGCTCCCCTCCAACTCCGCCAACAAAATCTCAACCTGTTTGTTATTGGGTGAACCATAGCGCGTGTAATATGCACCTGGAGCCACTTCCGCAGCCAGTTCAGCCCCCTCTTCAGGGCTGCGCAGCAAAAAGGTACTGGTCTGAAAAATGGGTGGCGAGATGGCGGTGGTATCGTTGGCGTTGTGGGCGTCGTGGATGAGGCGCGTCTGCAAGCCATAGTCGCGTTTTTGCTCGTTCATAGAAATAGTGCTCTCCTCTCAGATGTACACTGTCGGTGTGATATCTCTTTTGCTAACAACTATTCTACCGACATATTGGAGCACGAAATAAGAGCCAATCAGCGGTTCATGGTCGGTTGGTCATCAGCCAACTGTCAGGTTGTGTTTTTGACTTTTTCTAAATGTGAATGTTACAATAAGTGCTATCTGAACCTGCCTGGACAGCATACCCTCTCCCAGACCTGTCGTGTAGATCGTGTAATAAGCGTAGGAAGCAGCATGCTTTTGCAAGGAGCAGAGACGCGGATGGACAACCACAGCCGGTACGAGCCAGATGATTTCCCCAATCGAGATAATGCCCGCGAGGCCGCCAATCGTGAGCTGGGCGAGTTGTTGGTGCAGCGAGCACGCGATCTGGTGCCAAAGCTGCGCGAGCGTGCCGCCCGCACCGAAGAGCTACGCAGCCTGCCCCCGGAGACCATCTCCGATTTACAGCAGGCGGGGTTGCTCAGCGTCCAGAAGCCGTTGCGCTATGGTGGCTATCAGCTTGGCTACGACGTATTGATGGACGTGCTGATCGAGTTGGGGCGTGGCTGTGGCTCGACCGCGTGGACGGCAATGGCGCTCAATTGCGCGAATATCCTCGTCGGTTTCCCGGAAGCAATGCAGCAAGAACTGTGGAGTGCGGATACGCTCGTTACCGGCGTCTTGACACCTATCCCGGCTCTGCCCGTGGATGACGGCTATCTGTTGCGCGGTTCGTGGTCATATGCCAGCGGGGTCGATCATGCCCATTGGCTCTTTCTAGGGGGATTAATTGTGAGCCAGGATATTCCTGATGTGCGCTTCTTCCTGTTGCCGAAGAGCGATTTTGTGATCGTGGACGACTGGTTCGCGTCGGGCTTGTGCGGCACCGGCAGCAAACGTGTGGTGGTCGATGATGCCTTCGTGCCAAAGGAGCGTACGACCTCGCTATCACAGTTGCTCGAAGGGACCGCGCCCCATGCGTTACAGCATCAGACGTGGCTGTATCGCGTGCCGCTGGCCCCCATTTATCGGCTCAATATGGTTGCGCCTGCCATCGGGATCGCGCTGGGGGCCTACGAGTACTATCACGAGTGGGTCCGCTCTCGCATTGGACCAGATATGCAGCCGCTCTCGCAAAAGGCCAACGTCCAGATCCACCTCGCAGAATGTGCCGCCGATATTGATGCCGCTGCTCGTATCGTACGTTCAGAGATAGCTGAGATCACCGAACGCGTGAAAAGCGGTTATGAAATGACCATGAGGGAGCGCTCACGTTATCAGCGCGACGCGGCCTATTGTTGTGTTCGCTGTGTGCGGGCCGTCGATCGGCTCTATGAGCAGAGCGGAACAACGATTCTTCCCGAAAAACACCGTATCCAGCGTGCGTGGCGGGATATCCACGCACTGGTTGCTCATACCGCCAACCTGTGGGATGATGCAATGCAGGATTTTGGCCGGATCGAGTTTGGCCTGAGACCGCTCAACCAGTTTTTCTATTGATGTTCTCTATGCTCGTCGAAGGGTTTATCGTTGCTCTTCTGGAGGTAGAACACGACGTAACATAGTAACGACCAGATCCAGCTGTTCTTTGAGTATGGTTGTATCTGCTTTGAGTGTGGTTACGTCTGCTTTGAGTGTGGTTACGTCTGTTTTGAGTGTGGTTACGTCTGTTTTAATATCCGTAAGCTGGTCGTTTGTCTGCTTTTCAAAACGAACGAATCGTTTCTCCTGGCGTTCAAAGTCGAATTTTAAGCTCTCCTGGGTGTTCTCAATACGCCCTAATGATTGCCGTATATTGCGATTGTCAATGGCGAGGAGATCAACTTTGCTGAGTTGTGCTTTGAGGGCCGCAATTTCTTCAGTTAACGGTTCTATTTTTTCATTGATCATTTGCTCGATTTCTTCGCGACTCAACATAGAAATATTTCCTTTTGCTGGATAGCTGGTTAAGAGATTAGCTTGATTATATCATAGGTGGGGCAAAATATGCAGGCCATCATGGCGTTATCCCGGGACGGCTTGTTGATACTGGTGGTTCGTATATTCTCCCTATTTTTCTTTGTTATGATGTTGAGTGAGAGTTGACAACCACCTGACTAGTACTGTATAGTACTAATTATGAGAAGCACATCGAACCGAGATTACGTGATCAAAGTGGTGTCAGAAATGTTTCTGCTGCGCGGCTTTGCCTGTACCAGCATGGATGATGTGGTGAAGCAGAGCGGCGTCTCCAAATCGAACATTTATTACCACTTTAAAAGCAAGGACGAACTTACGCTTGCCGTGCTGGAGCACTATATCTCCACTTTGCAATACCTGTTTCGTGAGCAATCGCAAGTTGAGGATGGGCAACTGTTGCCACGTCTTGAGCATTATATCGAACGACTGATTCAAGATCTGGCCGAGCGCGAGTGCGTGGGAGGCTGTCCCCTGATGTCGCTGATGGTGGAGGCTGGCAAGACGAACGAGGCGGTTTGCGTGCGACTGGCGCAGTTTTTTCAGCAGCAAAAAGATCAGCTGACACAGCTTTTGGAAGAGGGCAAGAGGCGTGGAGAGGTGCGCAACGACCTTCCAGCGAGCGTGCTGGCTTCTCTCATTAGCTCGTGGGTGGAAGGAATGTTGATGCTGGCAAGCATCCAGAAAAGCGCATCCACATTGCGCGGCGAACGCGATGCGCTGTTAAACATGCTCAAAGTCCAGCCCTGAAAGATGGGAAGCTTTCTCATATGGTGTTTCGTAGCCGCGCGACTTTATCGCGCCTGGGGCCGTATTGAGCATGGTGACACCCGGCGCTATAAAGTTGCGCGACTACGAAATAATTATTCAGAAATTTTCTCTTTTTTTTACCTTATGATTAGTACCGATCGGTACTAATAAACAACCATCAAGGAGGAGACATATGTATCGTATTGCGAAAGGTATTTCTGGGATTGAGGGGACGCGGATCGGGCGTATCTATGTGATCGAGGCACCTGATGGCCTGACGCTTGTTGATAGCAGCATTCCCGGCGCTTTTCCTCATATCAAAAAAGACCTTCAGAGGGCAGGTCATCGGCTTGACGAGATAAAGCGTATCCTTATCACGCATGCGCACTGGGATCATTATGGGAGCCTTGCAGATTTGAAGGAGGCGACGGGGGCGCGGGTGTATGCCCACCATCGCTATGAGAGCGCGGTCATTCGCGGAGAGAAAAAGCCTGATATGCCGCAGCCCTCGCAGTTGCATGGCTTTGACCGTCTGGTATCAACCGTCTGGATACAGCCACAGCAGAAGTTCAACATCGCGGTGAAGGTCGATTGTGAACTCAGTGAGGGAGATCGCCTTGACGAGGTGCTTCCCGGTCTGGTGGTTGTTGACACGCCTGGGCATAGTCCCGGTCAGTGTGGCTTCTGGCAACCAGAACAGGGCCTCTTCTTTGGTGGTGATGTGATGATGCGTATGCCTTCCGGTCGTCTCGTGTTGCCTCTAGCGTCCGCTACTCGTGATCTGGACGAAGCAAAACGTTCGGTGCAGAAAGTGGCCGCAATGCAGGTAAAAACGCTCTGCCTGGGACATGGTAAACCGATCATTGGCAATGCTGCTGCTGTAATTAGCGCCCTTGCTGGCAAACTGAG
>JAICIM010000430.1 GCA_025928885.1 Ktedonobacteraceae bacterium
AACCTACGATATATTCAGCTATCAAGCCAACGACAGCAGCAATGACCAGGTAAAGGATGAAATTGAGACCAAAGGACCACACGTTATCACCAAACTTAATGGTGACACCATCTGCTAATACGAAGAGAGAGGCTAGCATATAAACCCTCCTTAGTTGTGCCAAATTCTCATGAATAATATTTAACTTTAATACGGGAAGAGTTAGAAATCAGTTTCACATCCGTAAATTACGGGATAACTTGATTTCCGTTTTTCGCACACCGGAAAAGAACGAGCTTGCATATGAGAAACAGGGGATGGCCGTCGTGAGACTCCGGTACATCCTGTCTGTTTCCCTCTACTCTTGCATCAGAGAAGGGAGAATGACGTATGCCTGTTACGATTTTTATCGCCAACGCTCTACGCAAAAAGACAGATAATCGGGCAACTGTGACGGCGAGCGGTCAGACCGTGCGCGAGGTCATTGACCAGCTCGATCAGAGCTATCCGGGTCTGCTCTTTCATCTCTGTTACGAAACGGGCGAACTGCGTCCCTATGTGAATATCTTTCTCAATAGTGAAGATGTGCGCCGCTATCAGGGACTCGATACGCCTGTTCCTCCTGATTCGACGCTGTACATCTTACAGTCCGTTGCTGGTGGCTGATGCCTGCATTCAACTTCAACAAAGGAGAAACGCTATGTCTATCAGTACCTACCCCAAAGGCACCGTTGTCTTAACAGTAAGCACCGCTTCTGGCCTCTTTCTGGTCACATCGCAAGATCGCGTTTCGTGGCGCATCGAGGAGACCGCTCTACAAAACACCTCCGTCTACTATGCCGTATTTGATCCGCGCAACAACTATCGCCTCTTTGCTTCTGATAAAGATGCCTCTGGCCCTGCGTTGCGCTATAGTGACGACTTCGGGCAAAGCTGGCAGCAGCCAAAGCGTGGTATCCATTTTGCTCCAGAGAGCGGCTTAAAGCTGGCAAATATCTGGATGATTGAGCCTGGACGCGTCAATGAGCCTGACACGCTCTATGCTGGCACTGATCATGCAAGCCTCTGGACCAGTCATGATGCCGGTGAGACCTGGGAGATCAATCATGGCTTGCTCTCTCACCCAACTTTTCCCAATTGGATGCCTGGAGCCGGTGGAATGTGCCTGCATTCGATTGTGCCGGATCACAGTAATACGTCGCGAATGTGGGTTGCTATTTCTTCTGTAGGTTGTTTGCGCACCGACGATGGTGGCGAGACCTGGGCCTTTGTCAACAAAAATCTGTGTGCCGACTATTTGCCCGCCCCTCTTCCTGAATACGGTTTTTGTGTCCACCGCTTGATCCAACATCCTACGCAAGCCGATGTCCTCTATCAGCAGAACCACCAGGGGGAATATAAAAGCTTGAACGGTGGGGATGATTGGATCGATATGCGCAATAATCTTCCCTCCGAATTCGGCTTCCCCATCGCGATGGATATCAACCATCCCGACACCCTGTATACAGCGGTAATGCATGGTGAGGGACGCTACAATATCAACAATCAGTTCACCATTTATCGTAGCGATAATGCTGGCGATCATTGGGTAGAGTTGACCGAGGGGTTGCCAGGCGGTGAGGGTGTGCGCATCGGTGTGCTGCGTCATGGCCTGGCGACCGATAGCTACGATCCCTGTGGAGTCTACGCTGGCACCAATACCGGACAGCTTTTCGCCAGCAACAATCGCGGTGATAGCTGGCAGCAGATCGCCACCTTCCTGCCGCGCATTCACTCCGTCACAGCCACCGTGCTTGCGTAGTGTTCTGGTAGCGTGTGATGATTATCTCACATGCTACCATTTTTATTGCTACCAATTGAGGGAAGGGGGCATCATGGTATCTCACAAAAAGTTTCCGGGTGGAACGGTCATGCTGGTAGTTGGGACGCGGCGCGGCCTGTTTCTCGTTACATCACAGGATCGGCAGCGCTGGCAGATCGAGGCCACGAAGTTGGAGATGTTGCCATCTCGTCTCTATCACGCCACATTTGATCAGCGCAACGACTATCGCCTCTTTGTGGCAGATAACGGCGACTTCTTCGGCTCGTTTATTCGCTATAGCGACGATTTTGGACAAAGTTGGCACGAGCCACGCCAGGGCATTCAATTTCCCCAGGGCGGAACGCACAAACTCAAAGATATCTGGGTTATCGAGCCGGGACGCCCTGACGAACCCGGCGTGCTCTATGCTGGAACCGATCCAGCCTCGCTCTGGATCAGCACAGACTATGGTGAGACCTGGGAGGTCAACGAGGCGCTGTTAGCGCACCCCGATTATGAGCTATGGTCGCCCGGGCATGCTGGAACCTGCCTGCACAGCATTATTGCCGATCCCACTAACCCCTCGCGCATGTGGGTTGCCATCTCTGGCGGTGGTTGCCTGCGCACCGACGATGGCGGGCAAAGCTGGCGTGCGCTCAATCAAGATAGTGAGCAGCAAGAGATTGGGTTGGGGAGCCATCGCTTGATCCAGCATCCTACACAGCCAGATATCCTCTATCGTCAGGATCGCCGCAGCATCTTTAAAAGCCTCGACGCTGGCGAAACCTGGATCGATATTCGCAGCAATCTCCCCTCCGGCTTTGGCTTCCCGCTGGCCCTGGACCAGCACCATCCTGAGACGCTGTTTGTAGTCGTCACTGATCCACACATCCGTCGCAATATCGGTAATCAATTCGCAATCTATCGCACCTGCAACGCTGGCGAGACCTGGGAAACGCTTACCAATGGTCTCCCCGCTGGGCCGGGCGTTCGCCTCAAAGTGTTGCGCCATGCGTTATGCACCGATACGTTGAATCCGTGTGGCGTCTATGCTGGGACCGATACGGGACAGTTGTTCGCCAGCGGCGATCGTGGCGAGAGCTGGAAGATGATTGCTGATTATCTTCCTCCCATCTTTTCAGTAACGGCAACGCTTTTCATGTAAAAACAATTCCAGTTTCTCTGTCGAGATGATTTCTAGAGCCGGGCGAGAAGATTTTCGCCCGGACTTTGTTGCTTTTGATGTAGAATACTATAGCCTGATTTCTGTATCTGTGCTGCTATCTTTGCTTGTAACAAAAAATAGCGGTATACTCTTGAACAGAAAAATGTATCAGTTAAAATTGTGGTCGTTTTTGATCATCTGAGGATCAGTATGAGTACAGATGCGAAGCAGGGTCTGGTGAAAAGCCTGGGCCTGTCACAGACAGAACTTTCCGAGATTGAACAACTCGCTAATATATGTAACAAGCATGATAAGTCCGACCTGAAATTGAACTGGACGACGTTGCGTGCGCGTCCCCAGGACGAGACTAACGATTTTCTGTACTATGAAAATGGTGTCCTCGTTGGCTATCTTGCTCTGTTTAGTTTTAATTCCAGAGAGGCCGAAAGTAGCGGTATGGTGCATCCACGCTACCGCCGCAAAGGAATTTTCACCACGCTCTTTAAAGCGGCTGAGGAAGAGTGCCGCCGTCGCGGGTTGCCACAGATTCTCTTTATCATCGGACACGCCTATAAAGCTGGTCTGTCGTTTGCCAAAGCCTATGGCATGCGCTATCATCACTCCGAGTATAAGATGGTATTGAAGGATGCCCGGGTGCCTGGCAAGTTTGATGAGCGCTTGCAGTTTCGACTGGCAAAGCCGGAGGATGGACCGGTGCTGGCACATATCACGGCTGTTGGCTTCGATATGTCGGAGGCCGAGGTGGACTGGTACTCTGAGCAAAAATTGCAGGATGCCTCGCGCCGTTACTACGTTGCGCTTCTTGATGACGTATATATAGGGAAGCTTGATGTTTCGTTTGATAACGATGAGGCATTTATTTACGGATTTGCCGTGCTTCCCGGATATCGCGGTCGTGGCTATGGCCGTCAGATCCTGGCAAAAACGCTTCAGGAGATCCTGGCAACGGGCCGCAAGCGCGTCTCGCTTGAGGTGGCGACCGATAACAAGAATGCCCTCTCGCTCTATCAATCGTGTGGCTTCAAAGAGACGGGAAGCTACGAATATTACACCTATGATGTGCGGAGAGCGTAACGAACGATATGCCAGCGCAGCCTGTTTGCAAAGGATGTGGACAACCAATATCAGGCAACTATCTCACGGCAATGGGCGCCTGCTGGCATCCAGAGCATTTTGTTTGTGCTGCCTGTGGCCGTCCCATCAACGGAATACAGTTTCAGCAGTATCAGGGCCGACCATATCACATCGAGTGCTATAATCAGACCATCGCGCCCCGCTGTGCCTATTGTGGCCGGCCCCTGGTGAATGAATATCTGATCGATCACTGGGGAACGCGTTTCTGTAAAGAGCATGAGCATCAGTTCCCTCATTGCTCCTATTGTGGGCGGCTGGTGCCTCCCCAGGAACAGGAAGCAGGTCGGAGTAGTGATGAGATGCGTTGTGCAGTCTGTCGCGGCAGTGCCATCGAATCCGCAGAAGAGGCCCGACCGATCTTCAAGAAGCTGATACAATGGGTTGGCGGTCAGGGATTGCGCTATCATAGCTTGCCTTTGACGTTGGAGCTATGTGGCCGTGAAAAGTTAGCGTATTATCTGAGCGAACGCGGCCAGAGCCATTCGCTTGGAGCGACGATGAGCAAGACCTATTCGCTCGATGGGCGCGTTGTGCGTTCGGAAGTAACGGGCGTAGCGGTCTTGCTGGGGCTACCTTCCACGCTTTTTCAGGGCGTCACTGTTCACGAGTTGGGCCACGTCTGGTTGATTGTGCAGGAGATTCAGGATCTCCCATCCTGGGCCGAAGAAGGCTTTTGTGAGCTGCTCTCCTACCGCTACTATAGCGAGTTGAATACGCCAGAGGGCCGGTATCGCGCCGCCAGCATCGAACGCAATAGCGATCCCATTTATGGCGAGGGATTTCGTCGCATTCGTACGCGTGCCGATGCAATGGGCTTTCCGCGTTTTGTAGAGGCGCTGCAATCCACAAAACGCCTGCCATAACAATCGACCTGGGCATGAGAGAAACTTATAGCTGAGACACTATCTGGTTGCTTGCTCCGTATACAAAAGGAGTCCACAAACAAGGTATGGAACGACGCGTTTCATTGGCCTTCCTTGTACTCTGAAGTTTCGGACGAGAGGGGGAGAGACGTGGTGAGGCTGCCTTTTGCGTGTTTTTGATTTTGAACATAAACAGAAGGACATCACTTCAACGCGCCCTGTAGCAAGGGTCTCTCTATGGCAATGGACGAACGTTCAGCCGTTGTTGGCGTTTTTGCTGATCGATAAGGTTGGTGCGACAGCAGAGATATTTCTGGGGCCGCTGGTTGTCCCCAGAAGCATACAAAGGATGTACTCGCAATTCATGAGTACATCCTTTTATTTTCAGGCATCCTGTTCCACCCATTCCACGCTATGCGCCTCCGTTATCTCTGGCACCTCCAATTTGTTTGCCAGCTTGTGAATGACCGCTTCTGGGAGACTGGCCTGACGCTCTTGATTGCGCTTCAGGAGGGTAGCAAATGGCACATCGAGGTAGACGAGCCGTACGCGTGCTCCATAGCCAACAAAAAAATCGATCAGTTGTTGCCGCAGCATTTTCGTGATATTGGTAGCGTTCCAGGCAAACGAACGCTGCTGGCGCATCAGTTCTCTGGCCCGTTCTCTGGCTACTTGGATCACACGCCCCTGATTTTCTGCGGGACCGATCTTCAGTTCGGTGCGTATCTGATCCAGCGCAATGATCGGCCATCCCGGTAGATGCTCATGGAGCCAGGTATCTTTGCCAGCTCCGGGTAGACCTGATAACATGACGACTTCAAAGCTCGTGTCGTCGTAGGCAACGTAATCTGGATAGCCCTGTTCGCTGTGAAAGTAGACGAAGCGGCTATGATTGTCAGGGAAGGCGCGGGGAGCATCGTAACAGGCCAGCTCCTGACAAAATTCTCGAAACAGCGCCACCCGCGCCAGCAGTTCTTCTTGATCGGCGCAAATCCTGCCGCGCACATCGGCCTCGGCTAGCAGTGCGAGATGATCCATACGCACGCTCTGGCTGGTGGCAATCACCATACGCTCCGGCTCCGGCTTATCGAGAAATTGCAGTGGTAGGCCATGCCAGCGCACCAGCTGGGCGATATATTCCCGTGCCTGGAGAGGGGCCGGAGCTAGCTCTGATCCCGTCCAGAGGAG
>JAICIM010000466.1 GCA_025928885.1 Ktedonobacteraceae bacterium
ATTGCAAGCAGACTAAGGAAAAGAGTATTTGCCCGTTTGCTCTTCCAGGAGGTCCAGAGCTTTAGTTCTGCAATGTCTCTTGCTCAACGCAACGAAACCTGGCTATCTGAAGCACAATTGTTACGCCTGGAAGACGTACCCGATGAGGCGCTCGATATTCTAGATCGGCTTACGAAAGAGCACGATCAACAGTGGTATGAAGATAATTATTACAGAATAATATATGAACAGGGGCGATGCTATTACAGAAAAAACCTCTGGGATAACGCAGATATCTGCTTTAAAGAATGTCTGAATGGTATCACTGATCTTAACAGTAATAAGGATCTTCTTGCATCATTATTGAACAGGCTTGGCTATCTGGAGCGCAGGCGTGGTCATTTCGATGAAGCACTGGCTTATTATCAGCAGAGCGCGAACCTTTTCAAGACGCCGAAGACCATGCATAACTATGCCGATGTCCTCAATAACATGAGCTTTGTCTATCGCTATCAGGGAAAGTTCGATGAAGCTCTACTGCATTGTAAAATCGCATGGCGTATTCGCTGGGAATTGTTCCAGAAGGGTGAAATAAGTGAAATTTCTATTGGGCTTAGTTTAAGTACGCTTGGTGCAATCTATCTCTCCGCAAAGGATATTGCAGAAGCGGAAAATCGTTTTAAAGCAGCGTATGAGATTTATGTGCGTGCGGATTCAAAAAAAGAGGTGGCGGCGGTTTGTCATCGCCTCGGACAGGTACAATTCGAGCGAAAGAATTTCGCAGAAGCTCTCACCTGGTTTGAACAAGCTCAAACCCTTGCAGTCGAATCAAATGCAGAATTTTACATTATGAGCCTTATCTGGCAGGGGCGAGTGTATCGAGAACAACAGCAACTAGAGGTCGCACAATCTTTCTTTGAACGGGCAATAGAGAGCGCCCGACGCGGCTCTGATAACTATCAACAGGTAGAAGGCTCAATCTATCTGGCTGAATGCCTGGCGGCTCAGGACAAAAAGGCTGAATATCAAAGGATATTATCAGAGGCTGAACAGAATGCTAACGAGCGCAACTATTATGAATTACTGGCGCGTATGGAGTTTCTGCAAGGAGATCGCCTGTATCACCATAAAGATTTGAGAAACGCATTTCAGCACTTTGCAGCGTATTGCCGGTATATGGCTCTCTATAATCATGGAGAATATGACGATGCAATTCAACGGCTGGTTGATGCGTTTATAGGGGTTATCAGTCAGGAGGATGCAAGGCTTATTCTTCAGGATATCACCAGCTATTGGAAAGAACGCGAACTTGACAAAGAGTATCCCGAACTACTGACCGCCTGTGAAGAAGTCAAGGAACTTCTTTTACAATAAAAGGTTCAGAAAACAGGATAGTTGCCAGCTCCTTCACAAAGCACATATTTTGCTCGTATAATGTTCTCGTAGTGCTTTTGCTTAGCATGTAGCCAACTACACCACATCATTCAACGGGGAAATATACGATGCAAATATGGCTTGACCCTGCTCTCTACCGACATTCGGGGATCGCTCCTCGCTTTTTTACGGCAAATGACAGGTATGTTGCAGAAGGCTCTCATAGTGAAAACGTTCTCAACACACCTGTCCATTACGCAGGTGATTGTGGTGATTGTGATGATTGCGCTTCTCCACAGCAGCAATGCATTGTTGCTCCCCCTCCACTCCAGGAGCGGATAACATCGATCTGGGACCACAGGCTCTGTTGCTCCCAGGATCTCTATTTAGCACCATTAGATACCACTCATTGGCTGGCCTGCAACCCCATCACTGAGGGCAATATCGTCGTGCTGGATGAAGAGGCCCGCTCACTGCTGGAGCTATTTCGTAGCGAACAGCGCTTAAAAGATCTCATGAAGTTATGGGCCAATGTTGCTGAATACGATCTTGACCAGCCATCAGCACGACAAAACACTCATATCGTTGCCCTCTTTGTCGCGCTGGGACTTATCATCGATAAAGATAAAGAAGTAGATTTATCTGTCTCATCCTCTGCCCCATCAAAGACGCTTTCGGCCTGGCTACATGTCACCAACGCCTGCAATATGGGCTGTTCCTATTGTTATATTCCGAAAAGCCAGGAACATATGGCCGCCGATGTGGGAGAGCGTGCCGTCGATGCGGTAATCCGCTCAGCACTACGTTCAGGCTATCAGCAGATACATTTAAAGTATGCAGGTGGCGAGGCGCTGTTGCGCTTCCCTCACGTGCTGGCTCTCCACGACTATGCAGTTCGGCAGACAGAACGACATGGCCTACGGTTGTCTACTACATTGCTTAGCAATGGTGCGGCCCTGTTGCCCAGGAGCATTGAGCAACTTAAACAGCGCAACATCAGGGTCATGATCTCGCTTGATGGCATCGGCGAGGACCACGACAAACAACGCCCGCTGGTGAACGGAATGGGGTCGTTTCGCCTCGTGGATCGCGCTATTGCGCGTCTGCTAGCCTATGATTTGATACCAAATATTAACGTAACGGTCTCGCAACATAACCTCGCTGGACTCCCTAAGCTCGTTGATTATTTACTTGAGCATGAGCTGCCATTTTCGTTTAGTTATTATAGGGAGAATGATTGTTCTGCGTCACTGACCGATCTTCAATTTACAGAAAAGCAGATGATACACGCAATGAAAGCGGCATTCGCCGTCATTGAAAGGCAGTTGCCAGCAAGACGTATCTATAGCGGCCTCATTGATAAGGCCAGTTTCAACGCCCCACATCACCATACCTGTAATGTAGGGGAAAGTTATCTTGTGATCGATCAGCATGGCGGGGTCGCCCGCTGTCAGACGGAGATCACCCACACGCTCACCACCATCGCCGCTGACGATCCGTTGCAGGATATACGTAATCACCGAGCAGGGATGCAGGTACTGGATGTCGATCAAAAAGAGGGCTGCCGGACGTGCAACTGGCGCTACTGGTGTACTGGTGGCTGCGCCGCCGTGACCTATAGACTCACAGGG
This sequence comes from Ktedonobacteraceae bacterium, assembly GCA_025928885.1. Lineage (GTDB taxonomy): Bacteria > Chloroflexota > Ktedonobacteria > Ktedonobacterales > Ktedonobacteraceae > JAICIM01. The sequence continues at coordinate 2,985 of JAICIM010000466.1, forward strand.
CGCAACGATATTCGTTCCCCCAACTGCGGCATTTATAAAGCGTTATTCCCTGAAGCTCTGCGGCTGGAGGCACTGAGACTCCTGAAATATGCGCCTTCGTTAACATTCCATTCGTAGCTCCACCATCACACTATTTGCACGCTGGATATTCGGGAAAGTGTAGTCTTGCAATGAAAGGACCTCAACGATTTACGATCCACTCCATCAGCGCCTGGCTAAAGAGGCGTAGACGCAACAATCAACCGACGATTCTCTTATTGGGGTCGCATGCTGGTGCTTTCTACCGCTACTTCCCTTTTTATACATACTGTCAACAATATACAACGCATAATCTCCAGATCCACCCTCCCCCCTGGAGCTTCCAGGAATGTTATAAAGTGTTGCTGCACAACCAGCTTGGAGAACGGGAACTTCATAGTGTTTTGCACGACATCTTAAAAGATGTTGCAAACGTGCAGGAGCCGTATGATGGAGACGAGGATTTCGCAGACCTTGTAAGAAAAGGATATTTTCAGGAAATTATTTCCACAAATATAGATGATCTAGTTGAGCAAGCGTTACAGAACGTTGGTTTGTTTGAAACACAAGACTTTGAAGTCTTTATAGCGGGCAAGCAGTCTCCACTCCAACAAAGAAAGCTACCTTACCGAATAACGAAAGTATTCGGAGACTGGTTATCACGGTCCTACACGATCTACGACCGTCAGGCATATATTGCCAACGATCAAGCACTGAACCGTTATCTACGCACGCTCTTGCATGGTGAGGTGCTAGCAGTCGGCATCGACCCTCTCTGGGATGGCGCACTTCTCCCTCTTTTGCTCGAATCGGCCACCACAGTATGGTTTGTCAGTGAAGATGAAACGAGCATCGATCATCCGCTGATCGCGTCTACTCTCCATCAAAAGCTGGAAAAAGCTGCGACCATTGTTGGAGAAAACTATAGGCATGAAGATTTCTGGCATACCCTCTATCACCTCCTGCATAGGAAGCAGGATGAAACAACAGAATATCAAATACCAGCAATATCAAATAAGAGCTTTCAGCAACAGAAGAAGGAGGTCATCCAGGTTTTCTATATCTATTGCGATAAAGATTTATCTATGATGAAAAAGATCTGGGACTCTTTACAGGTATTACGAAGTGATAAATTGATTGAGGAATGGCACAGAGGCATGCTCCAACCCGGTGATAAGATGCAAATAATGCAAGAACGTTACTTGAACAGAGCACAATTAATTTTTGTAGGATTTAGTAGTGATTTTATCAATTCGGAATATTATAAGCAGGCAGAGCAGGCACTTAATTTAATTTCAGAGGAAAAGGTGAGGCCAATTCCACTAAAGCTCGGCCCTATAGGGAATTGGCAACGTATTCCCTATAGGGAATTTAAGTCATTGCCTCATGGAAGCAAGGCATTACGTGAAATGTCTACAAAAGAGCTTCAGAAGGCTTTAAAGGAGATGGCAGAAGCTATTCATGATCTGGTTATCAGTTTATTAGAAAGACAAACTTGAGAAACAGGTAATGTCAGCGGAGCCATATATGCTTGAGGCTCCGCATGTTAACATTTATGAGATAGAGCTAGCCACGATGGGGCAGTGCAGCAACAAAGGTGCCGGCAACTTTGACATCGCCATTTTGATCAACTGCCTGAACCTTGCCAGCGATACGCGCTTCGCCATCGGCCTCATACTTCTCGGTCACAGTGCCGCTACAGGTAATAACATCATCCAGATGCATCATGCCCTTGAAGCGAACGCCAAACTTGCGCAGCGCCTCGGGGCCAACGTAGTCGCTCACCAACTGGCCCACAAAGCCCATGATCAGCATGCCGTGAGCGATGATGCCGCCGGTACCAATCTCTTCACCCACTTTGGGATCAGTATGGAGCGGATTGAAGTCACCTGATGCTCCAGCATAACGCACCAGTTGAAGATGCGTTACCGGCTCCTTGACCAGTTGCGGCAGTTCATCGCCGACCTGGACATCCTCATAATAGAACTTTTTCGACCCTGCCTGCGTCGTCATAACATCCCTCCTGCTGATTTATTCCTGTACGACCAGCGTTGTTCTGGCACTCAAGACGTGCTGCTGATCCTGATTGGTATATCGCGTCTCAGTTGTCAAGACATCCATCGTTGAGCCATTGCGCATCTTGCGGCTTCTCCCGCTAATAATAGTTGTCACGCCACTCAGCATATCACCGGGATAGATCGGTGCAAGGTACTCATACTCTTCTTCAGCATGCAAAATACGCATCACATTGATGCCCGCAGCGGTCAAATGGCGATGCTGATCGACGTTGCCCCAGAAATTAAAGATCGTTGGAGCGGTCGGATAAAGCGGCACATCTTTATATCCAGCCTGCTGTGCGGCCTCGCGACTATGATAAATAGGATTGTTGTCCCCTATCGCCAGAGCAAGCTCGTGAATTTTCGCTCGCTCAACCTCGATAGTGAATGGAGGAAAGCTCTGGCCTATTTTACTCGTATCCAGCATATTTATGTATACTGCTCCTTCGCAACTATGAAATGTGTTAAGTGCGCTTGATAAAAATAGTATCCGACGTGGCGCTGCCATTGTCAAGCCAGCAAACCCTGGTCACGTTCATGGCTCCTTTTTGCCCGGTCGGTATACTATTTTCAGTGCAATGAACATAGAAAAACTACCTCTCGTTTCGTAGCCGCGGGGGGGGTTATGGGCAGGGGGGGAGGTGGGGGGATAATTGGGGGCGGGGCAAAAAAACCAAAAAGAC
>JAICIM010000578.1 GCA_025928885.1 Ktedonobacteraceae bacterium
AATTTTACCAACGAATGGTTGGCGCTTCCTCCCAAAGAGGCCCATCAGATCCTCGCCAAGATCAAGCAGTTGACGCAAGATCCAACGCCCGATGCCAAAGTCAAGAAACAGCTCAAGCATGTGAACCCGTGCCTCCACCGTATCCGCTGCGGTGACTATCGCATCTTCTATACCTTTGAGCACCCTTATGTCAGCCTGCTGGCACTGCGGCGGCGCAAAGAGGATACTTATGAGGAAGACATCGACGCCGAGTTCCTGGGCGGCTATGATGCCTCAATTGTGGCAAGTGAACCTCAAGCAGCGCCTGTAAGCGTCCCTATGCAATCTCCTACTACGCCCGGCGATCCTCTGCCAGAGCCGATTACCGTAGAGCTAATAACCAATCTACGCATCGCCACGCGCTATCATGCTGCCCTTCTCACTTTGCGAACGGAGCAAGATCTGATCGATTGTCAGACGGTGCCGTCTCAAATACTCGAAAAGCTCATGGAATATCTCTTTCCGCGCCCACTTCAGGAGATCTTGCAGGAGCAGCCCGAAATGATCTTGCAGGAAGTTGACGATCTGATGCGCTTCAAAGAGGGTGAGCTGCTCGGTTTCTTGCTGAGATTATCGCCGGAGCAAGAGAGCTATGTGAGCTGGGCGATGTATACGAGCGGGCCAACGCTGCTCAAGGGCGATCCCGGCACCGGCAAAAGCTTGATTGCACTCTATCGCGTGCGTGCGCTGCTTCATCATCTACGCCAGTTGGGACAGCGCGACGTGCGCATCCTTTTCACCACCTATACCAACGCGCTGATCAACCTCTCCGACCAGCTCTTGAAGCAGCTGCTTGGTCCCGATCGAGCCGCCATTGAGGTGCAGACCGCTGATCGTATCGCTGTCTCGTTGCTGGCCCGCGTTGGCAAGGTTCCCGCAATTATTGAGCATGGCGAGGCCCGCTATATTCTGAATAAGGCCATTGAGGCGATCCGTTGCAACGGCGACCAGTCACAGCGCCGGGTCATCGAGCGGCTTAGCCCGGACTATCTTCAGCAGGAGATCCATCAGGTCATCGTCGCTCGTCAGGTGCAAACGCTGGAAGAGTATCTGGTCGCCGCTCGTCCTGGACGCAAGCTGGGTCTGAATGCGCAGCAAAGAAGGGCCGTCTGGAGCGTCTATGAGACCTATCGAGACCTGCTGGCGAGGCAGGGCAAGGCCACGTGGCGACAGATCAGGGCCAGAGCAGAAGAATGTCTTGCCCGGGGACTTGTGAGCGAGAGATACGACGCCGTGATTGTGGATGAGGCGCAGGATCTTGATCCGAGCGCTTTGCGGCTGCTGGTTCGCCTCTGTGTCGCGCCCAATCGACTCTTCATCACCGCCGACGCCAACCAGTCGATCTATGGCAGTGGTTTCACGTGGAACGATGTGCATGATAGCTTGCGCTTCCAGGGCCGCACCGCCATTCTGTACACCAATTATCGCTCTACCCGCGAGATTGGCGAGGCAGCTCAATCCTATCTTGCTGGTGGAGCTTTGGATGTCGAGCCTGTGGAGCGCTCTTACCTCAATAGGGGCGAGCGACCGATGGTTCGAACTGCGTGTAATGCGACCGATGAGGTGCAAACGCTGGTCCAATTTTTGCCGACTGCTGCCCGTGCGTGTCGGTTTGGTATGGGAGCCTGTGCCATCTTCTGTCCCACCCAAAAGGCCGGGCAGGCGCTTGCTGCTGCACTTACTCGGCACGGTCTGTCTGCCACATTTATGAGCGGGCAGGCGCTCGATCTGGAGCGTCCCGGCATCAAAGTGATGACGCTTAGCTCTTCAAAAGGGCTGGAATTTCCGGTTGTGGCGCTGGCTGGCTTTCTCAGCAGCGCCAGTTACGGCTATCTACCGCCGACTATTCTTCAGGAGGAGCGGAGCGAGACCTTTGAGCAGCGCCGCCGCACCATCTTTGTTGGTATGACGCGAGCGATGCGCCGCTTGCTGGTCATCATCCCCACCGATACAAAATCTCCGCTGTTGACGGGATTTGACAAACGCTACTGGACGATGGAATAAGCCAGCGTTTAACAACTAACCCTTTTTTCCCAATATCACAGAAAGCATTTTTTTTTGTAAGGTTTTTGGATCGGAACGGGACATCTCTGTGGAAAGTAAAAAGGAGACAATCTGTATGCATGTCTGATACAATATGGCTGGAATACGACGAAGATCAAATAAGGGAGATTGAGGCATCCATCGAAGAGGACGAGTATAAGACGCTCATCCATAATCTGGAAACGCTGCTGGAGACAGCCAGGCCGCGTCTGACACGTCTTGCCCAGACGTATGGGGTGACGCCCGATGGCGTTGAAGATGTCGTCCAGGAGACGCTGGTCAATGCCTGGCAAAATCTGGCCCATTTGCGTACCTCAGAGCGCTTTGAGGCCTGGTTGAATGGCATTTGCCGCAACGTGAGTATGCGTTGGACGCATGCTCAGGGAACGGCTGATCGTCATCTGCGCCCTTTTTCCTCTCTACACAGCATGCAAGAGAGCAATATCGACGGTTCGGCATTTGACATTCCCGATCCACAGGCGTTTGATCTTGCCGAAGAACTCAATCGCCAGGATCTTGCTGTGCTGCTGGATCGGGCGATGGATCATCTTCCCGCCCCGACACGCAAGGCATTGGAGATGCATTATCTCGCCGACCTGCCCCAGCGTGAGGTTGCGCTGCAACTGGGGATGACGATCAATGCATTGGAGGTCAAACTGCATCGCGCCCGCCGCCAACTGCGCGAGGTGCTGCATAACCAGTTGCGCGAGGATGCCGCCTCGTTTGGTCTGCCTCTTGATCAGGAGACTGAAGATCAGGGATGGCGCGAGACGAGTATCTGGTGCTGCATCTGCGGGCGTCAACGGTTACAGGGATGCTTCGAGTCACAGTCAGGCGGCGAGGTGGCCCTCCGTCTCCGTTGTCCGGGCTGTTCTTTGGTTAGTGGAAGTGATCTGATCAATACTGCTCACATGATGTCGTTCGCAAATATGCGATCCTTCCGCCCTGCCTTGAAACGGGCCGTACAAACCGTGCCATCCCTCTACTGGCAGGCATTTGCTACTGGCCGTCAACCGTGTAGCATCTGTGGGCAGCCCGCTCTCTTACTCGGTACTGAACCCGAAGTGTTGCCCGCGCCCTTTTACACGCGGCTCAACATTGTTTACGAATGTTCCACGTGTGGACGATCAGCGTCCAGCATCTACTCGCTTTGTTTGACCTATCCTCCAGCCGCTCAATTCGTCATGCAGCATGAACACCGTATTCTCGAACCGGAAGAACTGATCGAGTATCAGGGGCAACCAGCCATCAGAGCCAGCATCAGCGATCTCTTGAGCGCTGCACGCCTCACGATGATTCTGCATCGCCAGACCTATGAGTTGCTGGCAGCATTTCAAGGCTGATCTTCCTTCTCTGCTTTCCCTATTCTTTTTCATGCAAAATACAAAATAGAAGGAGTTTCTGTATGTCTCTCTTCCGTCGTTTCCTGTCTTCCAATATGGGGCAACTGGTGATTGAACTTGTCCTGGTTGCCGTGCCTGCAGCGCTGGTGGCGGTTCTGTTGAATCTGATCTTCGGATCTTTTACGCAAAGCCTCTTTGGAGATCTGCTTCTCAATATCCTGGAGGCGGTCGTTGTCGCTGTTGTCTTTGTCCAGGCACTGCGCAAGATCGAACATATCTCCCCCTCAGATGTAGGATTGCCGAGGCATCAATGGTTCCGTCAACTTCTGGTCGGCTTCTTAGCCGGTGGAGCGTTGCTGACAGTCGTCATAATTGTGCTGGCGATTACTGGCTCGTACCGCATTACCAGTGCGGACCCGTTTGCGGTTGTCCAACTCATCTGTCTCATTGTTGCTGCCTGTCTGCTGGCGCTGCTTTTTACGCGCGACAAAAAGATTGGTTTTCTCCACTATGTGCTGTTCGCTCTGCTTCTATTCGGCTTCCTGCCTGTGATGGCATCTCTTGTGATCCTGATCGGAGGAGCGATTCAAGAGGAATTCGTTTTTCGTGGCATCATCTTTCGCAAACTGGAAAGCTCCTTTGGCTCCTGGATTGCTATAGCTATCAGCGCGATCCTTTTTGGATTTATCCATCTGCTGTCACCAACTGCAACCCTGGTTGGTGCCATAGCGCTTGTGATAAGCTCGGGCGTACTCTTTGCTGCGATCTACATACTGACCCGGAACCTGTGGTTGGCGACGGGAGTCCATCTTGGCTGGAACTTTTTTGAAGGCCCGGTCTTTGGCGTCCAGGTCTCCGGGCATGTCATGCCTGGTTTCCTCTCTTCTAGCATCACAGGCCCTGAAATCTGGACGGGTGGCAGCTTTGGTCCCGAAGCAGGCGTGGGGACTATTTTCATTGTTGGCGCTGTTGCCTTTTACCTCTGTTTCCGTGCCGCTCGCCTGCAACGCATGATTCCACGCCATCGACCACAGTCTATCCCATCTGATACGCGGTCGGAACAGGCTGATGCACCCGTCAACCCCTGAAGCGTTCCCCTTGCAGAAGCGGCGAAGTAGTTTCGTAGCCGCGGGGGGGTTTAGAGGCAGGGGGAGCTGGTGATGTGGTGGGTGGGGGCGCTGA
>JAICIM010000584.1 GCA_025928885.1 Ktedonobacteraceae bacterium
AAGCCCACCCTGTCTCCAGCGTCGTCTTTGCTTCGTTTCACCTCTGGCGCGGCCCCGCGCCCCGTGCCCGGGGGCGGGCCCCTCCCGGCGCCCCGCCCCCCCCCCCCCCCCCCCCCCCCCCAAACTACGCACTATTTTGCGAGTGTTGCGTGTCGCAAATCTTTATTGACAGTAGCTGCAATTGCTAAGAGAAACTGTGGCACAAACAGCACGATGACGGTGAGGATCGGGCCAAGCGTTTGCAACAACCAGCCGGTGAGGGACAGCCCTAGAGGGGTGCTACCGAGCGTGATCAACTGGAAGATGCTATTCACTCTCCCCCGTAAATGATCCGGGATGGCTGCCAGACGATAGCTATACTGTGCCACCATATAGATTGGAACAATGGCAAAGCTCAGGCCGTTCAGGATGCCCAGCAAGAGCGGATCGGGGGCGATGGCGAATAAAAGCCAGCTCAAGACCCAGATCCAGACGGACCAGCGAATCGTTCTGGCAAAACCGAAGCGCCTCTGTAGTGGACCGGCTATGATAGCTCCAAAACAACTCCCCACGCCGCCAGCGGCAAAGATAAAACCGATAGCGGTCGTTGAAGCATGTTGTTCCTGCGCCCGCACGATCAAGATTAAGCCGTAACCAGTGCATGGCATGATCAGTCCTCCCGTGAGCAGCGCAAGAAAACGGATCATGGGATGCTGCCAGAGCCAGTGTAGCCCCTCTTTTATTTCATCTCCTAAATGTTGTTGCTTGCTCGTTCGCTCGTACTGAAACTGTGGACGAACGAACAGCAGGGAAAGCGCCGAAATTGCATAAGAGATTGCGTCTCCCAGAAATGGTATCATTGTCGAGATGCTATAGAGAAAGCCGCCAATGGATGGCCCAAGCATGAGTGAACTTGAGTAGAGCAGTTCATTTTGCCCTACAGCCGTTGCAAGCTGCTCTTTTGTTACTACATGGGGGAGCGCTGATGCCTCTGCTGTATTGAAGAAAACGAACAGAGTTCCCTCTATCAATGCGACAAGGGCAAGCTGTATGGTTGAGAGATTGCCAAGCAAAAAGGCGATAGGGATGCTGGCAAGCGCAATTGCTCTGCCAGTGTCGCAGACGATCATAACACGCTTGCGGTTCCAGCGATCCGTCAAGGCTCCGGCGGGCAGGCCAAGCAGTGCGTAGGGGAGGCCGCGCAGGGCTGTGATCAGGCCTGCCTGTGCTGGTGAATGGGTGAGGGCCAGCGCCAGCAAGGGAAATGCAAGTTGTGAGATCTGTGAGCCAATCGACGAAACCCCTTGCCCGCTGAGCAGAAGTAAGAAATCACGGTTGCGCCAGAGCGGGAGCGGGCGGCTCAATTGCGTCTCGTCATGCTGTTGTTCAATGGGTTCCTGTTGTGCCATCGACATAGATGTTGCTCCAATACTGAATGAAAGTGGGATGAAATGGATGGTCGAGGACACCGCTGGTGGAGAAGCATGACGGAGTAGCGCTGGCTACGTCGTGGTTGAGGTGCAACGTAACAGCGGTGTCCAGCGACACCGCCGAAAGATGTAAAGCAGGAGAAAGTTGCGAAATGCTTGAGTACAAGAAGATTGCATAGCCCTGATCGTTTATACAAGCTATGCAGCAAGCGAAGCGCTATTTCCTGCCGTGTAAGCCCGGCGTAGTCGCTTACACGGCAAAATCGTTCATCTGGATAAAATGTGTCATCAATATCTCCATGACCACTATGCTACCATTGAGATAGGCGTTTGTCAATTTTTTTGCGCGAAGCCGGAGACAAACCCGCTGCTCTTTCAATCCTGCTCTTGAGTCTATTTGTGGTGGCGATACCGTGAGGGTGGCACTCCCATATGCCGTTTGAAGGCTGTACTAAATGCGTATGGATTCTCGTATCCGACGCGGCCCGCCACCGCCTCGACGCTATAGGCATCGTGGGCCAGCAAGACAGCGGCGTGGCGCATACGCAGCATCGTGACCTGCTTCATGGGGCTGCATCCCAGATAGTGCTGGCAGAGGCGGCGCAAATGTTCTGTACTCATGCCAGCTCGTTCAGCCAGCACGGCATTGCTCCAGGGATAGGCGATATCGGCATTGACGGCATCCCAGATGTGTTGCAGCCGCAGTTCGTTGGTGCTCTGGCGCACCAGGATGCGTTGCGTATAACTATGCAACAATTGTACCCACAATTGCATGACGGTTGGCTCGGCCTGCCCGATCGATTCACGGTACAGCCCTTCAATGCTCTGTAAGAGGGGATAAGGATCGATTCGGACGAGGAGAGGATATCGCGTGGCCGCGAAGAAGCGCTCCTGCTCTTCCGGGCCATACGTCACCCAGCAGATCTCCCATGCCGCCTCGCCTGTGGCGTAGTAAGCATGCATCGTTCCCGGAGGCGTAATATAGGCCATGCCACCTGTGCAGGGTTTCCACTGCCCGTCGATCAGGACGTTGCCCTGACCGGATAAACAGAGCAGAATTTGACTGATGGTGGGCTGGACGCGGACAAAGCGAAAATCGGGATAGGTAGAAGAGAGTCCAGTGAGATGGATACCATAGAGAGATAGCGCTTTGCAGACGTGGCTGCTTACGATCCGTTCACGTGTTCTCGTACCGATGATGTGTGTTTCACGAAGGTTGATGTTGCTCTCGCTCATGGATTTCTCATGGTTTTCAATGTATGCTATCAGCAAGCTCCGTCGAATGCAACGATGAATTCAGCAGTGTGAGTGATGTTTTTCCGAAGGAGAGTAGTATGAGTATACCGCGACCAGAGTACCCACGTCCACAGTTTGTCCGTTCAGAATGGCTCTGCCTCAACGGTGAATGGCAGTTTGAGATTGATCATGGCGATAGTGGCCTGGAACGTGGGCTGTTGCAGCGCGAATTGAGTGATCGTATTCTGGTCCCTTTTTGCCCGGAATCGTCGCTTTCTGGTATAGAGCAGACAGATTTTATGCTTGCCGTCTGGTATCGACGGACCGTAACGCTTCCTGAGCAGTGGGCCGGACAGCGTATTCTATTGCATTTCCAGGCCGTTGATTATGATACCACCGTCTGGGTAAATGGCAATGAAGTGGGAAGACATCGCGGCGGCTTTACCCCGTTTACCTGCGATCTAGGCGAGAGCGTGAAAGCTGGCGAGACAGTGACGATTGTCGTGCGAGCACGCGACGATTACAGACCAGCGCAGCCGCGTGGGAAGCAATCGCAGCAGTATCATAATCATGGCTGTCACTACACGCGCACAACGGGTATCTGGCAAACGGTGTGGTTGGAGCCGGTGCCGCTCTCTTCTTTGCGTCGCACACGCATCACGCCCGATGTGGCAAACAGTAAGTTTCGTCTGGAGCAGCCCGTTACCAATATTCAGCCCGGGATGCAGCTCTCGGCAACCTTGAGCGACGCATCTGGAGTTGTAGTCAGCGCTACCTGTGCCGCCGATCTTGATTTCTCGCCACAGCTCGATCTGCCGATTCCAACCGAGCGCCGCCGCCTCTGGTCACCAGATGATCCCCATCTGTATGATCTGGAGATTGCGCTGCTTGATGCGGAGGGGAAAACAGTTGATCGCGTGAGTAGTTATGCCGGTCTGCGCACAGTAACTATTCAGAGGAAAGCGATTAAGATCAACGGGAAAATTATTTTCCAGCGCCTTGTTCTCGATCAGGGCTACTATCCCGATGGCATTATGACGGCTCCGAGCGATCAGGCGCTCAAACGCGATATTGAGTTGAGCCTGGCAGCAGGATTTAACGGGGCGCGTCTCCATCAAAAGGTCTTCGAAGAGCGCTTCCTCTATTATGCTGATAAGATGGGCTATCTCGTCTGGGGAGAGTTCGCCGACTGGGGCTTTGAAGGGCGTGTCTCCTGGCTGGATAGCAACATTCCAACCATTACCTATGCCACACAATGGCTGGAGGCTATCGAGCGCGATTACTCGCATCCCGCCATTATCGGCTGGTGTCCCTTCAACGAAAATATTCAGCATGTGCAGGATAGAATCACCACGCACGATGATGCCTTACGCGCCCTCTTCCTGGCGACGAAGGCGCTGGATACAACGCGCCCGGTGCTGGATATCTCAGGGTATTCGCATCGCATTCCAGAATCCGATGTATACGATTCGCATGACTATCTCCCGGCAGGCGAGTTCCAGCAGGTGTTGGCGGACTTTAAAGAGCGCCATGCCCATGTGGCGGAAGGGAAGGCATATACCAATCGTGAACCGCATCATGAGTGGTCGATTGCGTATCGTGGTCAGCCCTATTTCGTAAGCGAATTTGGCGGGTTGTGGTGGAACCCCGAGCGCGAGAAGCCTGGCGATCATCAATCGAGCTGGGGATATGGTACAGCTCCCCAATCTGTTGAAGAGTTCTATGAGCGCTTTGATGCTCTCTGCTCCGCCCTGCTCGACGATCCGCAGATGTTTGGCTACTGCTATACACAGTTAACCGATGTCTATATCGAGCAGAACGGTATCTATCTGTTTGATCGCAGTCCAAAATTTGATCTGGAACGACTGCACAAGATCCAGAGCCGCCCGGCAAAGATCGAGCAG
>JAICIM010000380.1 GCA_025928885.1 Ktedonobacteraceae bacterium
AAGGGCAAGGACGGGAAAGACCAGCCAGAAGGCACCACAGAGATAGGTAACGACGGTCGAGATCGTCGGACGTTTCAGGATAGTCGAGCAGAATAAGCCAAAAGTGCCGGCCTGAAGCGCCGTGATGATACAGAGCAAGAGTGCGGCGAGTTCCTGTTGGGGGGAGACGCCGCCAAAGAAAAAGACCAGACTGAAGAGAGGAATAGTCCCCGCCACCAGCATCAGGGCGTTGATCAGCCCGGCCAGCAGCTTGCCAGAGACGAGGGCGAAAGCAGAAAGGCGTGAGCAGAGCAGCAGTTCAAATGTCTGACGTTCTTTTTCTCCGTTAACGGCAGTAGAGGTAAAAGCTGGAGTGACGAAGAGGATAAAAAACAGTTGGATCATTGAGAGAAAGGTGTACAGCGTGGTGCCGGCATCGCTAAAGCCGCTGCTATAGTAGTAGCTAGAGGTATTGGTCCAGCGGCTCACGATCACCCACCCCAGCAAGATCATGAGTAGAACGTAGACGATAATCACCCAGACGGTTCGTTCGCGGCGCAGGCGGGATCGTAGTTCTTTAGTCAGCAGGGCAGCAAAAGGCATACATTTGAATCCTTCCAGCTTATATGAACGTTTTTTTGTGACGCTATGTGCTATTTCTTCTAATGCTTTTGAGCGCATTCTATCAAGTTGCTCTGATGGCGTCAATGAGAGAATGATTTGTAACGAAACGGAGGTCGTAGTTGCGCGACAAAGAAGCGAGATTCTGTTAGACTACATGGGCAAGAAGCTTGAAAGGTTGCAGGCGATGAGTAAAGGACAAGGTTTTGACGTGCAAGAATCTTTAGAATGGCGCTCAGTCCTCAATGCAGTGGTGGATGTCTCGATTCGCGCCTCCCTCCCAACCTTAGATCAGGCGGGTATCCTCGCCTATACCGATGGAGCGTGCATCAAAAATCCTGGGGGGCCAGCTGGCTGGTGTGCTCTCCTGTGGGCGGCGACAGATAGTAGCGGCGATGGGCTGGTACGCGACGGTGCTCCCTGCTTTGAGTGCTATGGACATATTCCCAAAGCGCAGACCACGACGAACAACCGTGCCGAGATCTCGGCTGTGCTGGCCGTTTTATCCCTGGCGCCTCCCACATTGCCACTGAAAATCTACAGCGATAGCGAATATACGATCAAAGTGGCGCAGGGGACCTATCAGATGAAGGCCAACGGCGATCTGTGGGAGCCGTATCGCCAACTGCTCAAGTATCGCACCACGCCGCCCGTGTTTGAGTGGGTGCGTGGGCATGCCGGGCAGCTGCACAATGAGAGGGCCGACGAACTGGCGGGATTGGGCGCGTTTAACAACGATCGTCCGCGCTATGATCAGTGGCAGGCATCCCAGGCGACGGAGGCTCGCAATGGTCTGCCGCCAGCCGAGCGAGGCATGCTGCTGGCTCAGGTTCAGAAGCTCAAAGCGCTTTTCGATTCGCTGGATACTGCCCGCGTACCCGAAAAAGAGCGGCAATTCGTGAACGACATGACGAAGCGATTGGCAAAAAACAGGTTTGTGCCGACAGAAAAACAGAGGGCATGGTTGAAAGGATTGCTGGGAAAATACAAGGTATGAGTGCAGAGAACCTGTCCAAGCTGTAAAAAGAGAAACAGCTTGTGATCGCGGGGAGTATAATTGAGCATAGTGAACCATAGTAACTTGAGAGGGAGTATCAGCTTGTATCAAGATTTGACGAAACGATTTGTTGAGGCATTGCAATTACAGCATACACCGGTCGGATTAGCTTTTGTCGAGACGGTGCCGGAGGGCGTGCAGCATGTTGCGAGGCGCGTTCCGTCCGCCTGTACCTTCTGGCGTCTGGGTGAGCAGGGCGTATTTTATGCGAATGCGGAAGATCATCAGGAATGCCCGATTGGAATGATGACGATGGGCTTTACGATGCCTGCTTCAGCTCAGGAGCGGGCGCAGGGGCTGGTCCAGACGATGGCAAGTGTACAGTATTTTTCGCCTGATGAGGTGAGCGCGTTGCCCGTTGTCAAGAAGCCGCACGAGAGCATCGTCTATGGACGTCTGGATCAGCTTCCGGTCGAGGCGGATGTCGTCCTCTGTGTTTTGAATACGCAGCAGGCGATGCTGGTTGCGGAGGCGTTGGGACAGGTCAACTGGTTGCATTCGGGGCAGAGCGCTTTCGGGCGGCCAACCTGTGGCGTCATTCCGCGCACCCTCATGACGGGTGAGACCTCGATGAGCTTTGGCTGCGTGGGGGCGCGTACCTATATAGAACTCTCGCCCGCTGAGATGGTGTTGACGATCCCGGCAGCTCAGTTTGCTGATCTGGTGGGGAAGCTGGAGACCATCGTTGCGGCCAACGCTGCCCTTGCTCCATTCCATCAGCAGCAGAAGGCGAACTTTGGTGGCTAAAGACCGATGAAATCTGCACAGATAGCGTATCTCTGCACTGCTTGCGATCTGGGTGTACCGCTTGGTACGCCCCTGGCGGTGCCGGGAGGGGCTTTACATGAAACCTGGCGCCTCGATACTACGCAGGGAGCGTACGCGGTCAAGCAACTGAATCCTGCGTTGCTGGGGCAACCAGGGATGACCGATCTATATCAGCAAACAGAGCGTATCGCGGCCAGGGTAGCTGCGCATGGCTTGCCGGCGGTTCCGGCGATCGAGCGGCAGGGAGAATTCTTGCAGCGATATGAGGATGATCTTTTTCTCGTCTCGCACTGGATGGATGGCGAGACGCTGCTTCTGGACGATATCACGCCGGAACATCTACGACGGGTGGGCGCGATGCTGGCCCGTTTGCATGCCTTGCCATTGCCGCAGACCGAACTGCCGCCGCTGATCTGGAAGCCTTTCGCCGATGATGATTGGGATATGCTCACGATTCACGCCGCCGATCTGGGCGTCCCCTGGGCCTATCAGGTGCGTGCGATGATGTCCAGGTTGATCGAGTGGGGGAAATGGTATGAGCAGGCCAGCGAGCATTTGAACTATACGCTGGTGGTCAGTCATCGCAACCTCGATTCTGAGAACGTCCTGTGGCGAGGCGAGGATGCTTTTAGCATTGTTGATTGGGAGTCGGCGGGACTGATTAATCCTGCGGTAGATCTGGTAGAAACTGCGCTCATCTGGAGTGGGCTGACCGCTGGTAGTCCTGTGGAAGAACGCTTTGCAGCATTTATGCAGAGCTATGTGCAGGCCGGAGGGAGCGTGCAGGAGACCGGGCGCAATGCTCTACGCGGCTGTCTGGGCATCTGGCTGGGCTGGCTGCTGTTTACGATGTATCGCTCGCTGGGTATTGCGGTCGCCAGCGAAGAAGAGCGGCAAGAGGCAATCAAGCAAACGCCACGCGTGCTGGCTATTGTGCGTGGTCTCGCCGGGAACATTGAGCTATGGTCTGATTGGGTAGAGAAATGGTTGTAGACAACGGGCTATACTTGAAGATATCTTTGAAGTATTGATGTTTTTGTCTCGATTGAGCACTATTTGAGGACGTGAGATATGACCACGACAGAGCAACGAACGGATCTGGTGGAGGAGCAGCGGCCCGGCTTCAAGACCCCTGTACGCAATCCGGGATTGGATCTGGACCTTGATTGGATACATCAGGTGCATATCAATCGTAGCGCAGTGGAGCGCCGCGCCGCTACGCTCTCCACACGCCGCACCGTTAAGAAGGAATGGCAGGCGGCCTGGCTGTTACGGGCCATTACCTGTATTGATCTCACCACGCTTGCCGGTGACGATACGCCGGGCAACGTCTTGCGCTTATGCGCGAAGGCAAAGCAGCCGTTGCGGGCCGATCTTTTGCAGGCGATGGGTATGGAGCGCATCCAGGTGGGAGCGGTCTGCGTCTATCACAATCTGGTGCCGGTCGCCGTAGAGTCGCTGCGTGGCTCAGACATCCCGGTCGCGGCGGTCTCGACGGGCTTTCCCGCTGGACAGACCCCCTTCGCTCTCAAATTGCAGGAGATCGAGGCATCGGTGAAGGCGGGGGCCAGCGAGATCGATATCGTCATCTCACGCGCCCATGTCTTGACCGGCAACTGGCAGGCGCTCTATGACGAGGTGAAGGCGTTTCGCGCCGCCTGCGGTGAGGCGCATCTAAAGACGATCCTGGCGACGCACGAACTGGCAACCCTGCGCAACGTGGGCATGGCAAGTCTGATCTGTATGATGGCCGGGGCCGATTTTATTAAAACCTCGACGGGCAAAGAGCCGACGAACGCAACGCTGCCCGTGAGTCTGGTGATGGTGCGTGCCATTCGCGATTACTATGAACGGACCGGCTATCAGATTGGTTTTAAGCCTGCCGGTGGCATTCGGACGGCGAAAGCATCGCTGGACTGGTTGATCTTGATGAAGGAAGAGCTGGGCAACGAGTGGCTGCATAATACGCTGTTTCGCATTGGGGCCAGTGGCCTGCTTTCGGATATCGAGCGACAGTTGGAGTATTTCGTCACCGGCCACTATTCGGCGGCGTATCACCATCCAATGGTGTAGGGAGGCATCGTATGAACGTAGCAAAGATTTTTGAGACGATGGAGTATGGACCAGCGCCGGAGGCGGCCTCGATCGCGCAAGATTGGCTTAAAGAGCATCAGCCGTTTCAACTGTTTATCAACAATCAATGGATGTTGCCTGCCAGTGGACGCTATCTTGACAGCATCAATCCGGCGACTGGGAAACAACTTGCCGAGGTAGCGGCGGCAACGGGTGTGGATGTTGATGAGGCTGTCGAGGTGGCAAATGCAGCCCATATTGAATGGAGCAAGCTGCCCGGGCATGTGCGTGCGCGATATATGTATGCGATTGCCCGGCAAATTCAGAAGCACTCGCGGCTGCTGGCAGTGCTAGAGTCGCTTGATAATGGCAAATCGATCCGTGAGACGCGCGATATCGATATTCCGCTGGTGGCCCGTCATTTCTATTATTACGCTGGTTGGGCGCAGCTGATGGAGACGGAGATGCGCGGCTACGAATCAGTTGGTGTGGTGGGACAGATCATTCCCTGGAACTTCCCACTCCTGATGCTGGCCTGGAAGATTGCGCCGGCGCTGGCAATGGGCAATACCGTTGTCCTCAAGCCCGCACGCTACACATCCCTGACGGCGCTGAAATTTGCGGAAATCGTGCAGGAGATTGGGCTACCGCCGGGCGTCGTGAATATTGTGACGGGCGAGGCGGCGCAGGTGGGCGAGGCCATCGTCAATCATCCCAATATTGACAAGATTGCCTTTACTGGCTCGACCGAAGTTGGCAGGAGCATTCGGCGGGCGACGGCAGGTTCAGGTAAGAAGCTTTCGTTAGAACTGGGCGGCAAGTCGCCATTTGTAGTGTTTGACGATGCTGATCTGGATAGCGTCGTTGAGGGCGTGGTCGATGCCATCTGGTTCAATCAGGGCCAGGTCTGTTGTGCCGGGTCGCGGTTGTTGGTGCAGGAGAACATTGCCGAGCGGCTCATCGCCAAATTGCGGGCGCGGATGGAGCGTTTGCGCGTGGGTGATCCGCTGGACAAGGCGATCGATATTGGTGCGATCGTCTCGGCGGCACAACTCAAAGAGATTCAGCGACTGGTGGATCAAGGCGTGGCCGAGGGGGCCGAGATGTGGCAGCCCTCCTGGGCCTGTCCGACCGAGGGCTATTTCTTCCCGCCCACGCTCTTTACCAACGTCTCTCCGGCGGCCAGTATTGCTCAGGTCGAGATCTTTGGCCCGGTGCTGGTGGCGATGACCTTCCGCACGCCTGCCGAAGCGGTGGCGCTGGCGAACAACACGCGCTATGGGCTGGCCGCGAGCATCTGGAGCGAGAATATCAATCTGGCCCTGGATGTGGCACCGAAGATCCAGGCGGGCAGTGTCTGGATTAATTGCACCAACCTCTTCGATGCCTCTAGCGGGTTTGGTGGCTATCGCGAGAGTGGCTTTGGGCGCGAAGGCGGAAAAGAGGGGCTGTATGAGTATGTGCGGCCCGCCTGGGAGCATGAAGAAGCCGCGCAACAGCAGGAGCCGTTTGCTCATGAAGATGAGGTAGCGGCGGTTGAGGAACATGGATTAGATGGCTTGCCAGCGCTAGATCGTACCCCGAAGATGTTTATTGGCGGCAAGCAGGCGCGGCCCGATTCTGGCTATAGCCGCGCGATTTATGGTCCCGGTGGACGCAGCATTGGCGAAGTTGGCGAGGGGAATCGCAAGGATATCCGCAACGCGGTCGAGGCGGCGCACGCAGCAAGCAAGTGGGCAGGCAGTACGACGCACAATCGTGCTCAGATCCTCTATTACATCGCTGAAAATTTGTCGGTGCGGGCGCAGGAGTTTGCCCACAGGATTGCGCAACAGACGGGCCGTGCGCAGGCCAGCGCGATGGAGGAGGTGCAGGCCACGATTTCGCGCCTCTTCACCTATGCCGCCTGGGCCGATAAGTTTGAGGGCGCGGTGCATCGACCGCCGTTGCGCGGCGTGGTGCTGGCGATGCACGAGCCAATAGGCGTGATCGGGTTGGCCTGTCCCGACGAGTATCCGCTGCTGGGTTTTATCTCGCTGGTGGCTCCCGCCATCGCAATGGGCAATACAGTGGTCGCGATTCCATCCCAGGCGGCCCCGCTGAGCGCCACAGATTGCTATCAGGTCTTCGAGACTTCGGATCTACCAGCCGGTGTGGTAAATATCGTCACCGGAGAGCGCGATCTGCTCAGTCAGGTGCTGGCCGAACACGATGATGTCGATGCCATGTGGTACTTTGGCTCAGTGGCCGGCTCGAAGCTGGTTGAGTTTGCTTCAGCGGGCAATATGAAGCGAACCTGGGTCAGCTATGGCCGCCCGCGTAACTTGCTCAATCCGCTCCAGGGCGAGGGCGAAGAGTTCTTGCGTGAAGCTGTTCAGGTCAAGAACATCTGGGTGCCTTATGGCGAATAGATAGCAATATGAGTCATCCCCAATTTTGCTGAACCTGCTCAAGGTGGCTGATGAAAGAACCAAGAGCGAGGGGATCAAGAGATG
>JAICIM010000682.1 GCA_025928885.1 Ktedonobacteraceae bacterium
ACTCAGAGGCGGTACGCGAGGCCAACGCTGTCAAAGAGCGTTTGCGCAAGCTCAACGAGGAGGCGCTGCTCTGGTTCCATCAGATGCTCCTGCGCTCGAAAGAGGCGACCGAGGCGCGGACCTATGCCGAGAGTCGAGGCATCTCACCCGAAACAATTCAAATCTTCGGCCTGGGATACGCACCCGACCGCTGGGATATGCTCTGCAGTTATCTGTTGGCACAAGGATACACAGAGCATGAGCTGGTGACGGGTGGATTAGCGCGGAGGCGTGAGGAGCCGGAAGGGTTGAGTGAAGATGAGACTCGGAGCAAGGTGTATGATTATTTTAGAAATCGTCTCATCTTCCCGATTCGGGACACTCGTGGTCGCGTGATCGGATTTGGTGGGCGTGCGCTGGGCGAAAACAAACCAAAATACTTGAATTCGCCCCAGACTCCCTTGTTTGAAAAAAATACAGTACTTTATGCCATTGATATGGCAAAAGACGCAATAAAACAGGCAGGGCAAGTCGTTATAGTTGAGGGATATGTTGATGCGATCATCGCGCATCAATACGGGACAAAGCAGACCGTCGCCTGCATTGGCAGTGCCATTACGGAAAAGCACATTTTACAACTCAAGAAATTGACCAGGCAGGTAACGCTCGCTCTGGACCCCGATGCTGCCGGGAGCGCCGCAACCGAGCAGGGGATTCAGGAGGCGCTGCGCTCCTTCGATCGCACCGTCGTTCCGGTTCCGCTGGCTGCCAGCAGCTATGAAAAACCAGAAGCTGCAAAGCGCAACGGCCAGAACGGCAGAGCGAAGCAGCCGAAACAGAATCAGCCACGTGGCATGATTCGTCTGGAGGAGCAGGTTGATGCCGAGATCAACGTGTTGCAGCTGCCAATCGGGGAAGATCCCGACGAACTGATCCGGCGCGATTACAACGCCTGGTTGTATGCTGTCACACATCCATTGCCGCTGGTGGATTATTACTTTGTGGTGAAAACGGCAACGCTTAATCTGCAAGAACCGTCTGGTAAAGCAGAGGCAACAAAACGTTTATTGCCGATCATCGCCACGCTGAGCGATCGCATCAAGCGCGATGCCTACATGCGTAAGCTCGCCACCCTGATTCGGGCCGACGAGCGCAGCCTGTACGAAGAGCTGCAAAAAGTGCTGCGGGGACAGCACACGAGCGCAACGACCGCCCAGTTCTCGGCTCCAGTAGAGGCTGGAAACAGGCAGGCCGCGAAGCCGAAAGATCCTTTTCTTGATGAGCAGGAAGAAGAGGGCCACACGCAGAGCGAGGCCGGGCGGAGCGGCAATGGGCAGCAAACGGTGAGGCTTGACAGAAATAAGCATGATAAGATACAATGGGAGGACTACCTGATTGGGCTACTCATGCGCAATCCTGAGTTAACTTCATATGTTTGTGGTATAATTACCGTTGGTGACTTCGCTGGGACAGACACACGAGAGTTGTACCACTATCTCAACTCTATGTATCAACAACGTGCTTCTTCTCCCTCACTTCAATCCGTTGAACGACCTGAGCCTTCGCCTGATTTGTTGGTGGCAATAGGCAGGGTCGAACGGCGCGTTGAGCCGAGTTCTCCAAAGGATGGAGCTGGATTAATTAAAGAGGTAATCCAGTGCGCCACTCGGCTCAAGCGAACACGACTGTTACAATTAAATATAGAGCTAACTTATCTTATAGATGAGGCTGTACGTGCTGGCGACGGTACGACAGTGCGTCAACTGAGTTTACAGCTCTCCTCTCTCCAGCGAGAATTGAGAACGCTGTACTCTGCAACGCATTTACAGGGGTAGCCAGTACTTGCGTGCATGCATTGAATCATTACTGAGATCACTTTAACCAATCGGACCGGAAAACAGGAACCTTTCATTTCTTTATCCGTTTTATTATTCAACATCCTGTTTTCTGAAGGGGGATGCCAGAATGGTGAATCGGGAACAAGAAGTTATGGATCGTATACACAATGGGCATATGAATACGGAACCATTGCGGGATGTGTTTGAGATCGAATCTTTTGATGAGTCCATGTTGAATGCTACTGATAATGTTTTTGATATTGACACCGTAGGTCATCACGCTCATGCTACTGCCAGTGGCACCCTGGTGGCACCTATAGACGAGAGCGAGATTGACCTGTTTAAGCTACAGGACGATGAGTCTATGGACGCCCTGGACCCAACTAAAGAGCCGCCCGCTGACTGGGAACCAGGCCCGGAGGATGTTGTTGGAGTTGACAACGATATCCTGGCCGATTCCAAGTGGGAAGAGCTACAAGACGGCTTCGGCATCGCTATTGCAGACCTGGAGAGTAGCTTAGATGACCCCGTGCGCATGTACTTGCGCGAGATTGGGCGTGTTCCTCTGCTGACCGCCGAGGAAGAGGTGCGGTTGGCACATTTGATGGAGCGTGGCAAAAGCGAGCGCCTCCGCGCCGAGCGTCTCAAGGTCACTCCCAACTATCGTTACATGCGTGAGGGCGAAGAGGCTCAAAAGCGTCTGACCGAGGCCAACCTGCGCCTCGTGGTGAGCGTTGCAAAAAAATATATCGGTCGTGGCATGAACCTGCTGGATCTGATCCAGGAGGGCAATATTGGCCTGATCCGCGCTGTCGAGAAGTTCGACTACACCAAAGGCTTCAAGTTTAGCACTTATGCCACCTGGTGGATTCGTCAGGCCATCACCCGTGCTATCGCCGATCAGGCTCGCACGATTCGTATCCCCGTCCATATGGTGGAGACGATCAATCGCCTGATCCGCATCAGCCGTCGCCTGCTTCAGGATCTTGGCCGCGAACCAACCTCCGAGGAGATCGCCGAGCAGATGGAGATCAGTGCGGAGAAAGTGCGCGAGATCATCAAGGTCAGCCAGGAGCCGGTGAGCCTGGAAACTCCTATCGGCGAAGAGGATGATAGCCATCTCGGCGATTTCATCGAGGATCATACCGCCCTCGCTCCCGCCGATGCCGCCAGCCATCAGCTGCTCAAAGAGCAGGTGGAGGATGTGCTCGATAGCCTGACCGAGCGCGAACGCAAGGTCTTACAACTGCGCTTCGGGCTTGACGATGGCCGCAGCCGCACTCTTGAAGAGGTCGGCAAGGAATTTCATGTCACCCGCGAACGCATTCGCCAGATCGAGGCCAAAGCTTTGCGCAAATTGCGCCATCCCAGCCGTAGCCGTAAACTGAAAGATTACCTGGACTGATCCGGGCAATCAGCTTTCCCTGCGCAGGGACACGCTTAACAGGTTCCGCCACCACCAACGTTGTGTGACTATGTTGTGTGTGCCTCTAACCAGGGCATACTCTTTGCGCTTTCTGGCATCCCTGAAAAGGTATTATCTATCGTTTCGATACACGCGAAGGCAGGCAACCAGCAATATTGCTCTGGTTGCCTGCCTTGCTTTTTGGCGGGCGCTCCAGGAGCAGATGCCGACTTTACAGATTCTTTACACTTTTCTCGCCCAATTTTTCCCTCTCTGCGTTACCATAGAGTCATGACTATCTAGTGTTGCTGCATGCTTCGTCCTGTGGTG
>JAICIM010000560.1 GCA_025928885.1 Ktedonobacteraceae bacterium
GCGTTCCCTTTATCTCAGGGAAAGATAGCCTCAACCACGAATATCGCGCGGATGGTCGCCGCCTGCCGGTGATCCCGACGCTGCTCATCTCAGCGGTAAGCGTGATCGAGGATGCGTCGCGTACCGTCGATATGGCGCTCAAGACGCCCGGTAACCTGCTCTATCAGGTCGGGGCGACGCGCAACGAGCTGGCGGGATCGCACTATGGCGAGATTATTGAGCAGGACTCGTTTGAGCAGCTCTTCCCACAAACGACGGTGCCGCAGGTCGATATTCCCCATGCTTACGCTACGATGAAGGCGCTCGGTGAGGCGATCCGCAAAGGGCTGGTGCGCTCCTGCCATGATCTTTCGGAGGGCGGGCTGGCTGTTGCGGCTGCCGAGATGGCGCTGGCTGGTATGCTTGGCGTCAACCTCGATGTTCATCGCATCTCGACACATACACATGGCATCGATGGCGTGGTGCGGAATATCGTGCGGCTGTTCAGCGAGTCGGCGTCGCGCTTTCTTGTTGAGCTTGCTCCCGAACAGTTGGGGGCATTTGAGCAACATATGCAGGCGAGCGGCGTGCATGAGCTAACCTATCTTGGCACGGTCGCGAACACGAACCGCTTCGTGGTGCAGGATGGGACACAGGAGTTAATCAACGTGAGCGTGGCCGAACTACAAGAGGCATGGAAGGGAGGGCTGGCATGATCCGCGCCCTGATCCTGCGTGCGCCGGGCATCAATCGCGACCGCGATATTGCCTACGCCTGCAAGCTGGTGGGATTTACCCCCGAACTGGTCCATATCAACACCCTGATCAAAGCGCCTGACACGCTGCTGGACTACCAGTTTCTTGTTATCCCTGGCGGCTTCTCCTATGGCGACGATCTGGGCGCTGGCAATCTGCTGGCGCAGAACCTGACGATTCACCTGGGACCACAGCTGCGCCGCTTTATCGATGAGGGCCGCCCGGTGCTGGGAGTTTGTAACGGCTTTCAAGTGCTGGTCAAAGCTGGCCTGCTGCCTGGTCCATCGCTCAACGGCAAGGTACATTTACGCGCGACGTTGACCGAGAACGAGGCGGCCCAGTTTGAGTGTCGCTGGATTAAGATGGCGATTCAGCCGAGCATTTGTATCTTCACGCGCGGCATTGAGCGCTCCATCGAGTCGCCCATCGCGCATGGTGAGGGACAGTTTGTGCTGGCTGGCGATCTGGCTGCGTTGCGTGAGCGGGGCCAGATTCCCCTGGTCTACACCTCATCCAGCAATGGAGCCTCCGACCATGTGGCCTATCCCGATAATCCCAACGGTTCTGTCGGCAATGTAGCGGGCATCTGCAACGCGCGTGGCAACGTGCTGGGATTGATGCCGCATCCCGAAGATTATGTGCGGGCGCAACAGCATCCACTGCGGCGCGGTCTGGCAGATGGCGAGGGCGATGGCATCTTGCTCTTCAAGAATGCCTTTGAGTATGCAAAAAAGCTCGCTGCTGAGGGGACGCGACCTGTAGCCATCACCAACGAAGAAACGCCTGTTGCAGCGCTCTCATATGCAGCCAGCGGCGTCGATATCGCGGCGGGTGATCAGGCACTTCGCTTGATGAAGCGTGCTGTTCGCACCACGCAGGGGCCGGAAGTTCTGGCGGGCATGGGCGCATTCGCGGGAGCCTTCGATGTGACAGCATTGCAAAAGATGCGTCAGCCCGCGCTGGTGGCCTCGACGGATGGCGTTGGCACGAAAACGCTGCTGGCAGCTCAGGCGCGGCGCTTCGACACCATCGGCTATGATATCGTTAACCACTCTATCAACGACCTGATCACACAGGGCGCACGTCCGTTGTTCTTTATGGACTATCTTGCCGTCAACAAACTGGAGCCAGAGCAGGCGGCACAGATCGTCGAGGGCGTGGCGAGTGCCTGTCGCGAAGCCGGTTGTGCTCTGCTGGGAGGCGAGACGGCAGAAATGCCCGATGTCTATCTGCCGGGAGCGTTTGATCTGGCTGGCACCATCATCGGTGTTGTTGAGCGCGATGAGATGGTTAATACGGCCTCGATCGGCCCGGGCGATGTCCTGCTCGGCCTGCCCTCTGACGGACTGCACACCAATGGTTACTCACTTGCTCGTCGTGTCTTTGCCTCTTATGATCTGGAGACCGTCTTGCCAGAGTTGGGCGAGTCGCTGGCCGATGCGCTCTTACGTCCTCATCGCAGCTATCTACATGAAATTCAACAATTGCGCGAATATCTGGCGGATCGTGGGCGCTTTATCAAGGGGATGGCGCATATCACCGGCGGCGGCTTCGAGGGCAATATTTCGCGCATTCTCCCCGCTGGAACGCAGGCCGTGATCGAGACCGATGCCTGGGATGTACCGCCGCTCTTTCAATTGATTGCGCAATTGGGCAAGATCGAGAAAGGGGAACTCTATCGCACCTTTAATATGGGTGTGGGTATGGTACTGGTCCTCTCGCCCAAAAGCGCGGTCGAGGCCCGTTGTGTGCTGCCAGATTTACTCACGGTGGGCCATATCGCCGAAGGCGAAGGCGTTGTATTGCGTTAATGGAGCTACATGCAGGCGACCATCATTACATGGTGGTTGCCTCTTATCGTGATTGAGGAGCATTTCGATGGTCAATTATTCTGAGCCTGGCCCTCTGCTGGCGCAAGGGAAGACGAAACAGATCTATGTCTATCCGAGCGATGAAGCTCTGGCCTATCTGGTCAGTCAAGATAACATTACGGCAGGCGATGGTGCCAGGCGCAACGAACTGATCGGTAAATCACGTTGGAGTACAATTACCACGGCGAATGTGTTTCGGCTACTGAACGAAGCTGGTATCCCGACGCATGTTGTGGCGCAGGTCAACGATGTCACCCTGCTGGTACGGCGTTGTACGATGATTCCTATCGAGCATGTGCAGCGGAGGATCGCCACCGGCTCGTATCTCAAGCGTCATCCTGAAGTGAGCGAGGGAACTCGCTTTGATCCCGTTTTGATCGAGACCTTCTTGAAGGATGATGCCCGCCATGATCCCCAGATCTGGCCCGACGATATCGTGCAGGCAAAGATTGCCACACGAGCAGAGATTGATGAGATGGTACAGCTTGGCCGCCGCGTCTTTGCGGTGCTGGAGCGTGCCTGGGCTGGCGTGGATGTGACGCTGGTTGATCTCAAAATCGAATTCGGGCGTGATAACAACGGCAACTTGCTGGTTGCTGACGTGATCGATAACGATAGCTGGCGGCTCTGGCCGGGAGGCGATAAGTCTCGCATGCTGGATAAACAGGTGTATCGTAATTTGCAGGAAGTTACCACAGAAGGCTTGCAGGGGATTGCAGACCGGTATGCTCTGGTCGCGGACCTGACAGGGAAGTTGAAGAGCTATGCATAAGGGCATCGCGCCACGATGCCCGAACGAGAAACGTTCAGAGAGGAGCCAGGTATGGAGCGACTACACGATGCTTGCGGGGTAGTGGGTATCTACGCGCAGCACAACGAAGCGAATCTCGATGTGCGCCGTTATATCACACTCGCGCTCACCGCATTGCAGCATCGGGGTCAGGAAAGTGCAGGGATGGCGGTGTATGATGGCGATAATCAGATCGTACACCGTGTCGCTATGGGAAAAGTACGCGATGTGTTTCAAGATTCAGGCATGAGTCTTCCGTTCACGCATTGCGGCATCGGCCACGTGCGCTATTCGACCACGGGGTCCAGTTGTGTAGAGAACGCGGGACCATTTGTGGTGGGAGGGCGTCCGGGCCAGTACGAATCCGTTGCCGTTGCTCACAATGGCGATCTGGTCAATGGACCGACGTTGCGGGCAGCTCTGCCGCAAGACGCTTTGAGTTCGACCACTGATAGTGAAGCAATCGCGTTGCTCCTTCTGAACGCTGATGGCGAGACGTTCCGTGAACGCATGCTTGCCACGATTCCTCTGTTGCGCGGATCGTATAGTCTGGTGATGTTGGCTGAGGGCAAACTCTATGCCTTGCGCGATCCCTGGGGGATGCGCCCGCTCTGTCTTGGTCGTCTCGGCAAAAATTGGATCGTAGCTTCCGAGTCGTGTGCGCTGGATCGCACCGGTGCCACGCTGATTCGTGAGATCGAGCCGGGCGAGCTGATCACCATTGATGAGCAGGGTTTGCATTCGGATATGCTGGTCAAGATGCCACGTCAGACGCTGTGTGTGTTCGAGTATATCTACTTCTCTGACGCGACCTCGCAGTTGAACGGACGCTACACCTATCTCGTACGCGAGGCGCTGGGTCGTGAACTGGCGAGAGAGCATCCCATCGATGCCGATCTGGTGGTGCCTGTGCCTGACTCGTCGATCCCTGCCGCGCTGGGCTATGCCGCCGAATCGGGCATCCCATATGGACAGGCGATCATTAAGAATCGCTATAGTGATCGCACCTTTATCAAGCCTGACCAGCGCTTACGCGAGTTGGAGGTCGATCTGAAGTTCAATCTGGTCAAGCCCAAGATCAAGGGGGCGCGTTTGATCATCCTTGACGATTCGATTGTGCGTGGCAATACGGTGAAGCGGCTGGTTTCGGCGCTGCGCCATTATGGGGCAAAAGAGATTCACCTGCGCTCCGCCTCGCCACCGCTGCGCTATCCCTGCTACTTTGGCATCGACATTCCCAAAGAGAAGGAGTTGATCGCAGCAGGCCGCACGGTTGAAGAGGTTCGGCAGTATATTGGCGTGGACAGCCTGGGTTATCTCAGCACGACGGGCCTGGGA
>JAICIM010000106.1 GCA_025928885.1 Ktedonobacteraceae bacterium
AACCAGCCGACAAACCGACCCAGGCGCGATAAAGTCGCGCGGCTACGACAGGGGGCCCGGGTTTAAAAGTTAACGTCCATAATTATAGAGCATTACCGGCAATGAAAACGGGAGAGGCGGCAACTGCTCCCGAACCTCCTGGCAGAGGTGAAACGCGTTGCGCCCGTCGATTGATGGGATATGTTGCAGATGGTGGGAGAAGACGAGTATGGCTGTATGCAGCAGGACGATCTCGTTTTGGTCCAGCGGCATTGGATAGCCGAGGCGCTCCTGGAGCAGCATGCTATGAAACTTTTCCTGGAGCGTTACCATTGTTTCGAGTCCAAACTGCCGATTAGGACTCGCTGGAGACAACCCCGCCAGCCCTGCGCTTACCAGAGAAAGAGCTTCCTGCACGACCTCAACCATTTCAATAGTGAAAATGACGGCGGGAAAAGGGATAATTTTACATGTGCGAACGTTTCGCTTCTGTCGGACGCGTTTCATGGATGAACCTCACTTACTACTTTGTTGTAGACTCCTCAAAATGCTGATCGCAATTTTGAGCGATAGAAAATGATGTATGCTAATCAGCTACATAAAGCATATCCTTAATCTTTCTCCCTGTCAATAGAGTGACGGTATCTGCACATGCTATATCTGTAAATGACATACCTAAGAAGCAGCTATACAAGATGATACAAGCTAGATATACTACACAGAAAACTGGTGAAAGAAAATGCTCAGGCTCCGTGTGAAAGAAGTAGCTCAAGCGAATGGCTGGAGTATGAACAAACTTAGCCAGCGAAGCGAAGTCAGCTACAATATCGTTAAAGCAATTTATCGCAATCCATATAGGCAAGTGACGATTGATACTCTCAATAGGCTTGCTGAGACAATGAAAGTTCCCGCAACAAGTTTACTTGAAGACGTGACGAGAGAACAAGCGGAAGCGGAAATAGAAAAATTAAAGAAATAAGCAAGTTTCTATTTTAAGAGGGGTGGTGTGCTTAGAACAAAGCTTAAACTTAAAGAATTGCTTGAAGCAAAAGGAATATCATAAGGAAGAATGAGTCGAATAAGCGATGTGTCGCTGAATAGCATTCAAAATATGTGTCAAGATCCCTCACGTGATGTGTTGCTTTCCACATTGGCAAAGTTAGCCATTGCGCTGCACGTTCCTGTTCAGGATTTGTTTGAAATTGTGGAGGATGTTCCAGAGAAAGAATAATTTTATTGGTTCTGCTCTCGGAGGATGAACAAAAAGGTATGTGTGGGAATGCTCAAGCTTCGGGTTAAGGAAATATGCACTAATAGGGAGAAGAGCGTGACTTGTACGGACATGATTTATCACGTCCCATTTATCCTATGATTTATCAAAAATATTTTAAATAATAGAAATTCTTCTATTGCCGTAAATGTTTTAATTTAGGGAGAGAAGAAAGTAGTTCAAAGGTCTTAGGATAAATCAAGGATAAATGGGACGTGATAAATCATGTCCGTACATATCGGCATTTCGGTTATGGGGCAAATGAGATTGCATCATACCCGATCAATCGCTGCCGCCAAGATCGTATCGTAGAACATCAACTCAAACTCGTGGCTGAGGCGAACGGCTCGTGTAATTGCCTGGCGCTCTGTAGGGGTCGCGTAACGCTGTAAGAGGGCTGCGTCGATGGGGCCGACGCGTTCGCCGATAGCATCATGTGCAGTGAAAAACTCGACCTGTTCCGGGTTTAATTGGTAATGCTGGATCAGGGCTGGTTTTACTCGTGCGCAAATCTGAATGAAAATATCCTCGCTTGCGCCAACTGCCGCCAGTTTCTCGCCAATAGAGCCATAGGCCAGCATCCAGTAGAAAAACGTGGTCAGGGCCATACAGCCAGCCAGGGGCTCCACGGTATCGAAATCCTCACGAGTTAGCCCCAGCGCCTCACCAAAGCGCAACAGGAGGGCCGGACCGCCCACTTTCGGCGTCAGTTTGCTGATCAACAATTCTTGCACATCGAGATCGGAGACGGAGGCAATCGCCAGCGCGTCGAGCCGGTACGCCTGACGCACAAGCCACCAATCTTGCAGGGCAAAGAGGCGTAAACGCTCCACCTCCAGCGTACCATCGATGATGTGTTCCCACAGGGGATGGTGCAGCAAACGTGTACGCAACGGTTCCATATCTTCCGTTAATAGTTGATCGGCAAAGCTCATCTTGTTATTGCTCCTGAGAGGTGGATAAAGAGGACGAGCCAGTGTGCTTTAAAGCTGGCTCGTCCGACTCAAGCAGAGCTTCATCAATTATAGAGGCTTGCTGATAATTGGTTTTAAGGCTGGATAGAGCGCTCGGTAGGTCTCGTAGGCTCGCTCGTACGCTCCAGCAACCTGTGGGCGTGGCTCTGTGCGCTCAACCACATGGACCGTTTGCGTACACGCCGCCTGCACCGAGCTATAGACGCCGCTTGCCACGCCGGCCAGTAGCGCCGCACCAAAGGCCGGCCCCTCGGTGGCATTGGTCAGGACCAGCTCTGCGCCCAGCACATCGGCGATGATTTGACGCCAGAGAGGACTCTTGGCACCGCCGCCGGTTGCACGCATCTGGTCGAGCTTCAGCCCTTGCTCGCTAATAATCGAGAAGCAATCTTTCAGGCTAAATGCGACACCCTCCATGACCGAGCGGATCAGGTGGCGACGATCGTGGCTAGCGGTCAGGCCAATCCAGCCGCCGCGTGCGTAGGCGTCGAGGTGAGGAGTACGTTCGCCCTGCAAATAGGGCAGGAAGATCAGGCCCTCGCTACCAGCGGGAACGCTTGCCGCCTCTTTTGCCATATGCTCATAGGCATCAACGCCGGTCCAGCGCTCCAACGCTCGCTCTGGCAGTCCGATATTGTCGCGCACCCAGCGCAGCGAGAGGCCTGCACCCTGCGTCACGCCCATCAGATACCACGCATGCGGAACCGCGTGATTGAAGGTGTGTACCCGGGGGATCGGGCCGGAGGTATCCACCTGTGGCAGATCCGAATAGGCCAGTACAATGCCGCTGGTGCCAACCGAGACCAGTGCTAACCCGGGTTCAACAATGCCATTGCCAACTGCGCCACAGGCATTATCAGCGCCACCGCCCGCTACCGGGGTGCCAGCAGGCAGGCCAGTGAGGGATCGTACCTCTTCACTCGTGGTGCCTGCCACGGCATCAGCGGGAACGACGGGAGGCAAGAGCGCAGGATCAAGCTCGATCGCCTGCAACACCTCTTGCGACCATGTGCCATGCTTGACATCGAGCAGACAGGTGCCAGCGGCATCGGAGATCTCCATTGCCAGCGTCCCGGTCAGGCGGTAGCGGATGTAGTCTTTGGGTAGGAGTAGGACGCGTGCTTTCGCAAATATCTCCGGCTCGTTGTCGCGTACCCAGAGCAGTTTGGGTGCGGTAAAGCCTGTGAGCGCGGGATTGCTGACGTAATCGATCAGTTTACTGGCACCGACGCGCTCGGTCATCCAGCGGCATTGGGCATCGCTGCGCTGGTCAGCCCAGATAATGCAGGGGCGCAAGACGCGATGCGCGTCGTCCAGCAAGACCACGCCATGCATTTGCCCGGAAAGCCCCAGGCCACGTACATCTGCTGGTTGGATGCCGTGTTGAGCGCCCTTTGCCAGGCAAGCGCCAATAGCAGAAACAGTGGCATCCCACCAATCAGAGGGATTTTGCTCAGCCCACCCTGGTTGAGGATGGTAGAGAGGATAATCAAAGAAGGCATCGGCCAGGACACGCCCATCATCGACCGCAAAGAGTGCAGCTTTGACGCCTGTTGTGCCAAGATCGATGCCAAGAAGTGCTTGCATAGATATGCTCCTTTGCTTCTGGCAAGAAATAGTGTGTTGAAGAATCCAGCCAAATGCAACCTCATCGGCCATTGCTTATTATTCTACCACTAATTTCTCCTACCTACTTGCTGAGCAACCAACCAGCTAGACAGTGAATTTAATTGTGCAGCCAACCGGCCTCGTTTCGGGTTGCGCCACTTCTTGATCGGCGAGAATAGCATCGAGCGCTTCCCAGGCATAGTGATGCTGGACCGCTTGCTCATCTTCATAGTTATCGTCGGGCGCTCCGTGATAGCGCAGCGTCCCGGTGGCATCGAAAATAAACAGTTCAGGCGTGCGCTCAGCGCCGTATGCCCTGGCGACATCCTGGGTCGCATCGTAGAGATAGGGGAAGACGTAGTGCTTCTCTATGGCACGTTTTGTCATATGCTCAAAATCGTCGGCAGAAAACTTTGTTGCGTCATTCGAGCTGATCGCCAGCATATGTACGCCCTGGGGATCGTAATCATGGATGAGTTGGATCAGCCTATCTTCCCATGCTCGTGCATATGGACAATGGTTGCAGGTAAAAGTGATAATTAAGGCATTGGCTATTTTTAGCACATCGCTGGCTTTATATGTGTTGCCATCGGTTGCCGGGAGCGTAAAATCGATCAGTTTGTCGCCTGTATGCAGATTTGCCATTGTTGAGCGTCTCCTTTCACGATCACTCGGAAATATAAGAGATGATGATGTTAGCTATGTGAGGCGGCTCGCAAGGCCGCAACGATCTGTTCGCGTGGTGGCAGAGGTGAGATGCGTCCATCCGCACGGCGATAGGCGCGACAGGTGAGGCTCGGTTCGCCTGCGTCCTCAAGCGGGGGAACGATATCGCGCCCGTTGATACGAATCGTTGGCGAACCATAGAAGCGATAGCGGTGCGCCTCATCCTCAGTTTTGACCTCAATCACATCGATAGGATCGGTGATACCCTCTTCAGCCATCACTTCGCGCAAAATAGCCAGTGCGCGTTCATGGCTCGGGCATTCCTCCCAGTAAAAGAATTCGATAGCTGGCATTTCACTTCCTTTTACAGTGATTGCTTGTGCTGCCCGTGAAATATCAGTGAGCAGTGAGCCAATCGTGCCTGCCCACTGCCATTCAGCAATTGAAACAATTGCGTGAAGAGAAACATTCCAATGGCTGTGCTTGTTTGCTGCCTGAATCGCAAGTAATATCTTATATGTTAGTCGTGTTGTGTGTCTTGTCTATTTTCTCTGAGCAAGCGAACGGTGGAAAATAGACAGGTATTTCAGCGAGGAAAGGACACAGATGAGTACAAGCATTAAAGAGTTTCAGCTTGGATTGAACGAACTCACCTACACCGGCCATGATCTTGTGCGGCCAGAATCGATTATTGCGCAGCCTGATGGGACGCTCTGGGCTTCCGATGGGCGTGGCGGCGTGACCCGCATCAATCCTGACGGCACGCAGCAATTTTTGGGTGGTTTAGGCGGCGAACCGAACGGGCTGGCGCTGGCCGATGATGGATCGCTGCTCGTCGCCAATATCGCCGTTGGCAGCATTCAGAGGATCTATCCCGATGGCAGAACGGAGACTGCACTGACTAAGGTTGATGGCGTTACGCTGTCGTGCGCAAATTTTGTATTTCTGGATAGCAAGAACAGAATGTGGGCCGCTTTTTCGTCACGAGGCGAGCGGGAATGGTGGCCTGCTGCCGCAAAACCCCGGCCAGATGGCTATATTGTGCTTGTTGATGAAAGGGGGCCGCGCATTGTCATGGACGGCATTTACTTCACCAATGAGATACGCCTGGATGCGAAAGAAGAGTATTTGTATGTTGCCGAGACCATGAAGAACCGCCTGCTCCGCTTCCGTGTGCAGCCAGATGGCAGCCTGAGCGATAAAGAGGTTGTAGGGCCGCAAGGAGCAGGCGCGGGAGCGCTGGTTGATGGCTTTACCTTTGACAGCGAGGGCAATATCTGGATCGCCTTTCCACTCCGCAACAGTATCGGTATTCTCACGCCGGATGGAGACTATCACGCCGTCTTTGAAGAAACCAATCAAACGGCGCTGACGAACTATGATGAGAGGCTGGCTAACGGCACCGTGCAGCCTGCCGATCTGATGGCGACAGCCGGGCCAACCCTACAATTATTGACCAGCGTCACCTTTGGCGGGCCAGATCTACGCACCGTCTATGTTGGTTCGCTGGCAATGCCGCGTTTAGTCACCTTCACATCGCCGGTTCCTGGCTTGCCGATGCGTCACTGGCATTCATAGCCATAGAGAAGGGACGTGCAGGACCAGTTATCGATTATCTGGCCTGCATGTTCTCTGAAGTAGAGGGCGTGGCATCCTCTTCTAGCTCGATGGTAGCTATCAGCGCTTCTTTGCTTGTTTGGGATGCCGGGCGTCTCAGCTTGACGCGCCTGACAATGAGCTGGCCTACCCAATCGCCAAGCAGAACAGCCAGCAGGCCACCAATAAAGCTACAGAGCAGGTAGGAGATGGCCGGTAGCCACATAGTTTTGGAGAAGAGGAGGACATCGCCAAGCGCAAGGCTGCTGAACGTAGTGTACGCGCCCATAAAGCCAACGTTGATAAAGAGGCGGCGCGTTGGACCGATCAGGATGGTCGCGTCGGCCAGCGCGGTAAAAAAAGCCAGCAGGAAGGCCCCTGTCAGGTTAATCAGCAGAATATCATACGGCCAGCCGCTGCCGAAATGGGCTTGAAGTGTTGTACTGAGCAAGGCCCGTGCGAGCGTTCCCAGGAAGCCGCCACAGAACACAGCCAGCAGGCGACGGGCGGGCGAAAGCGTTGTTCCCATTTAGAGGCTCCTTCCCAGCAGCATTCCCATCGTTTCAGCTACCAGCCCGAAGAAAAATGTACCACCGAGGTAGAGCATGCACTGAACCATACTGCCGCCACGCGCCAGTTGCAGCCCTTCCCAGTTCATCGTGCTGAAGGTCGTATATCCGCCCAGAAAGCCGGTTGCCAGCAGCGATTGGAGCGCGGGAGAAAGCACTTTTTGCGCTGTCAACGCGAAGACCAGCCCGATCAAGAAAGCGCCGGTAATATTGATAATAAGTGTCCCCCAGGGAATTTGTGAGCCTGAGCGCTCGGCGATGAAACGCCCCAACAGATAGCGTGCCACTGCACCTAACGCGCCTGAGATGCCGACGCCGCCCATCAACAGCAGCGGATTCATCGTCATAAAGTGTGTCCTCCAACTGGTTATTTTTGTTCTCAACCTGTTTTGTATCTCTCAATTTGTACTTCTCAATAAACAGGGAGAGCATACAAAAAGGCCCCTGATTTCGCGCCCAGGCGTCAATCAGGAGCCATTAGCATGTTTTAAAATATGCGGTTCCGCCAACATATTTGCTCTGGCGAGGTAAGCTCCATTACCGTCTTTTTTTGTCTGGTACATTTACTATACCATAGCACTCAAGGCTCTGACCAGCCTCTTTACCCATCTGGTTATCAGGTTCATCGGTTCACGTTGGCCCGGTGGCGTGTGTTATACTGGCCTCAGAACATAGAAGTTCAGTCTATTTGTTGTTTGTTGGAAGGAGAAGAAGCTTTCATGGGTCTGGAAGTCTTTAAATTGGATGGCCGGGTTGCGCTGGTCACAGGGGGCAACCGGGGATTGGGGCTGGTCATGGCACGCTCGCTGGCAGAGGTGGGGGCCGATGTGATTGTGACCAGTCGGCAGAAAGAGAGGGCTGAGGAGAGCGCCGCCGCCATTGCTCAGGCCACCGGTCGTCGAGCGTTGGGGCTGGCAGTGGATGTGACCGATGCTGCTCAGGTAGAAAACATGGTGCAGACGGTGTTGCAGGAATTTGGGCATATCGATATCCTGGTCAACAACGCTGGCATCAATATTCGCAAGCCAATTGAAGAGTTTGATGAAGAGAGCTGGGATCTGGTGCAGAGCACCAATCTGAAGGCACCGTTCCTCTGTATTCGTGCTCTTGCGCGTCATATGAAGGAGCGGCGCTCCGGGCGCATCATTAACGTGGCTTCTATGCTGGGATTGGCTGGATTGGCGGAGCGTAGCGCATATTGTTCCAGCAAGGGCGGCGTGATCCAGTTGACCCGCGTCATCGCTCTAGAGTTGGCGAGCTATAACGTGACGGTCAATGCGCTCTGTCCCGGACCGTTTGCCACTGAACTGAACACTCCGGTCCTCAATAATCCGCAGGCGAATCAGTTCTTTATCGATCACATTCCGCTCAAGCGTTGGGGCAATCCCGATGAGCTGGGGGGCGCTACTATCTTCCTGGCCTCCGATGCATCTAGCTTTATGACGGGAGCAGCCCTGGTCGTTGATGGTGGCTGGACCGCTGAATAGATCATTATCGCAGCAATCATGGTATCCGTTTCACTGGCAAAGGAAAATCTCTCTATGCGCATTGGCCTTTCTGTTTATGGTACAACGTTTAGTATGGGGCTGCATCCAGCCTCCGGGCGTCCTCTCATCACCCTTCAGCAACTGATGGATCAGGCACTTGCAGCCGGACTTCAAGGCGTCGAACTGCCCGCAACGCTGTTGCAAAACTCCGATATCCCCACCGTGACCCGCTATGCTCAGGAGCACGGGCTATTTATCACGCTGGCTGCTGGTGGCTATGATCCGGCAAAGCTGGCTGAGGCGATCGAGCTGGCAACCCGGTTGCAGGCGGCGACCGTGCGCACGGTGATCGGGGGCGCGAAAATCGGCGGCGATCGGCGGCATCTGGTGGGACGCTGGCAGCCATTTCTGCAAGAGGTGCTGGCAAAGCTACGCGAGGCGACGGCAGTGGCGGAACGCGCCGGGGTCAACCTGGCCGTCGAAAATCATCAGGATCTGGCCTCGGAAGAGTTGCTCTGGCTCTGCGAATCTATTGCGTCGCCACGCTTTGGCCTGACATTGGATGCTGGCAATCCGCTGGCGACTGCGGAGGAGCCGATCGATTTTGCGCGGCGCATTGCCCCTTATCTCAAGAATGTCCATTTAAAAGACTACTGGATCTATCTGAGTGAGGAGGGTTATCGACTCGTGCGCAGTCCGCTTGGGCAGGGCGTGATTGATTTTCCGGCGCTTTTTGCTATTTTTGCTGCTGCCTGTCCAGACGTTACTATGTCAATAGAACTGGGTGCGTTAGAAGCCCGTCATATTCGCGTGCTGGCCGACGATTACTGGCCAGAATATCCGGCACGCTCGGCGGCTCAACTGGCTCAGGTGCTGCGTCTGGTCCAGGCCAATGCGAAACCGGTTGGCGATTGGCGGACGCCGTTTGAGCGCGAGGAGCCGGTGGAGGCTATTGTTGCGTATGAGCAGCGGCAGCTGGCGGCAAGTCTGGCGTATATTCATATCCTTCAACCATCACTCGGCAAAGGATAAGCATAGATCTCGGTAGAGATTAGACAGGGAACAGAACATGACAACGGGAGACCTGACGGGCAAGGTTGCCCTGGTCACAGGCTCAAGTCGTGGGTTAGGGCGTCATTATGCGTTGCATCTCGCGCGTGCTGGAGCCGACGTAATTATTCATGATGTCGATGAGCAGGCGGCGGCGCAATTTGGCGAGGCCGCTTCGGGGCCAGCGGTGGCCGAAGAGATTCGCGCTCTGGGGCGTCGTTCGCTCTTTCTCGCCGCTGATTTGAGCGTGCCAGTTCAGGTGGAAGCGCTGGTCCAGCAGGCGCTGGCCACCTTTCAGCAGATCGACATTCTGGTGAACAATGCCGGCGGCGATATTGGTGCGCATACGCCGCGTCCGGTGCCAAACGACGCGCTGGATATCGATCCTGATGATATTCGCTCGGTTGTTGAGCGCAATCTGCTCACCACCATGTATAGCTGTAAATATGTCGGTACGCATATGCGCGAGCGTCGGGCTGGGAAGATCGTCAATATCGGCTCCTCAGCCGGGCATGTGCCGGTGTCGGGCGGCATTATCTATGCGGCGGCCAAGACGGCGATTGCGCACTATACGCGCTGCCTGGCCGAACAGATGCGCCCCTATGATGTTAATGTTAACTGCATCGCGCCCGCGCCGACCTATACGGGCCGCTTCCTGGCGACACGTACTGTGAGCGGCCAGGAAGGGAAATCGCGTCTGCAACAGATTGCACAGCCCGAGGATATGGCTGAGGCTGTTCTGTTTCTGGTCGGTCCGCAATCGGGTCGGCTCACCGGAGAAACGATCGTATACTGGTAGCAGGAAAATGTAAAGAAAGCCGGTTCGTAGCCGCGCGACTACGAACCGGTTTCCGTCATGTGTTAGTCGCCAGCGCCGAGTCGCCAGCGGATTTGATCGGCGTTACGCATCAGTCGTTTGAACATGTTGCGGCGAATGCTATAGATCTCCTGGGCATCCTTGAACTCTTCGGGGCAAAATTGCAGAATCTCCCTGGCTTTGAGGCCGCAGCGGAAGTGGAGGTAGGCCACGCGGATCTCGCGCTCATTGGAAAGCATGCTACATATAATAGTCCATAGCTCCTCGGTCTCGTCTATTTCGTCCATGACCAGTTCGGTCGAATCTGTTTCCGGCCACGCCATCTCCTTTGGCCGCGAATAGCTGCGCAGAGTGTCCATAATCGTCCCATTGAGGCTGGCACGCAAATAGCCGAGTGCTGCTGAGAGGCTCTGGAAGTGCAGGTTCTCGTTTTTTGTGCTGGCATACCATAAACGTGTGAATGCCTGGGCGACGTAGTTCTCTTCGCTATCGATCGCGCCTGCCATCTCCCAGCGTGGGTGGCGACGGAGCCAGCTGCGTGCGATCCCGGAAAAGCAGCGCTGTAATGCTTCCCATGCATAGGGGTCGTGTAGCACCGTTGCTCGCCGAAACATCTCTAATCCATAGTGTTCATTACATAGTGCATCATGATAATAACGATCAATTTCTATTAAGCAGTGTTTTTCTAATGTAGCCAGGCTCATATCACTTATTGCTACATCTTCTGATTGAAAAAGTGTGGTAAACGAGGCATTTTTCAGATTGATCTGCTTTGCAATAGCCATTTGCAGCATACTACACCCCTTTGATCTTTCTACTGTTCACGCGAGAGAAGCTACACAATTGATAGGTGTATGGATATTTTTATGTATGTATTGGTTGGTGTATCAATTGCGCCTCTCCTGAAGCGTCCCACCAGGGGAGTATTTCGTGAACATGTCCGTGCTTTGTTGACTATACTATACAAAGTATGCGTCTCTTAAACGTTACGAGAAAGTCGCAAGCCGAGAAAAATCGGTAGTCAGAAAAAATATCTGCTCCCCCTCGATCTACTTCCCTCTTTTTGTCCTCCTCAGTTGCTAGCTGACCCTGTTTCCCTGTATACTATTGCAGGATTTTTGATATCGTGTATACAACGCCTATTAAGTTGTGCTCCAACAGCGGCGCTTGATCTTCTTGCTGCGTTGAGATGATCCGATGTAAAGAGATAGAGGATAGCCATAAAAAGCTCATCGGCGTGCTATGTGTATTGATGGGCTAGTGCATGCGTAATGTGTTCTGGTGCATTGTAATTAAGCCGGACATGGAGTATCATCTCAACATAGCTTCCGACCGGGAGATCAAGGGGTTTCGTATCGTTCCGCAATGTTTGTGTAACATTATGCTTATGATAACATCTACCTCACAATACCTGTTCAAGGAAATATAGATGAAACGTGCAGTTGGCATAGATCTGGGTACGACGTTTTCTTCGATTACTATTGTCAATGCCGACAATGTGGCCCATCCTATTCCCAATGCTGAGGGCATGTTCACCACCCCATCAGTTGCCCTCTGGCGCGATGGTCGCTTTATTGTTGGACAACCCGCGCTTGATAGCGTGCAGGCCGCCAGCGGAGAAGAGCGCGAACGGCTGACAGGAGCGCTCATTCGCGGCGTCAAGCGCATGATGGGGCGCCCGCCGGCTGGTGGTCTTGTCTCAAACGGTTACAGGACCGATCCTATCGAAGTCTCTGCCGCCATCCTTGCCAAACTGGTACACGATGCCTCTCTTCTGCTCGGCTTTCCCGTACGCGATGCCGTGATCACCGGTCCCGCCCACTTTGGAGACCGCGAACGTAGCGCCACCAAAGCCGCAGCAGAGCGAGCCGGGTTGCGCGTCTTGCAAATGATCAACGAGCCAAGCGCGGCAGCCCTGACCTATACGCATGGTCAGCAGGTGGAACCGGGTGCGGCGCTCGTCTTTGATCTTGGCGGCGGGACCTTTGATGCCACTGTCCTGCAGCTTGGCACGCAGGGGTCGCGCGTCCTGGCAACGAAAGGGATTGAGGAGCTTGGTGGCATCAACTTTACCAATGCGCTGGCAACTTTCCTGCGCCGCCGCTATGAGATGGAGACAAAAACGGCGTATCCCAACGATAGTGCCGCCTATGACCAGCTGGTGAACGTGGCAGAGGCGGCAAAATGCCGTTTGAGTGCCGCTCAAAGTACGCGTGTCATGCTGGCACCTCCTCATAGCGTGCCGCTGGAGTTTGAGGTGACGCGCAAGCAATTTGAAGGGCTAATTGGATTACTTTTGCTCCAATTACAAGTTGTGGTCGAGCAAACGCTTGAGAGAGCGCATAAAACTCCGTCTGATATTCAGAGGGTCTTACTTTGTGGTGGATCGTCGCGCATTCCCTCCGTACAAGAGATGCTGAAGCGTTTCTTTAGTCGGTTGCCAGAGACGACGCTCGATCTCGATTTGAGCGTCGCGCTGGGGGCAGCCTATCAAGCCGCTGCATATGCTGAAGTGCAAAGGGAGGAGCCGGGGCAGAATGGAAAAAGACAGGATGCATTGCAGCATGCGCCAGCTTTGCAACTGCTGGCCGAAGCAGGATTGGTGATCGATTGCGTGAGCTATCCAGTGGGAATTGCGGTGAAAAATGCACGGGGCGAATCTGTCAAGCTCGTGATGTTGCGTCCTGGCGATGCGCTGAACGCCTGGAGCCAGCCGGTTCCGGTGCGGATACTTGGCTCAACGGCGACATTTCCGCCTGTTGATGTATACGCCGGTGACGGCACACAACTGCTGGCAAAAGACTATCTGGGCCAGATCTCGTTGGCATTGCCGCCTGGTACTCCTAGCGGCGCACATGCCACCGTCATGATGAGGCAGGATGGCAGCGGACTGGTGCAGATTCAGATCAATCTTGCCGGGCGAGACCTTCCGGGCAACTTACAGCGCATATAGACACATTTCCTCTCCAGATGAAAGGAGTAGCATATATTTTATGCAGAAGATAGCAAAGCAGCAGCCCGCAAAGAAGCTGCTAAACCTGGATGAGCAGCATAAGCTCTTCGTCTCTGATGGATTGACCGACGAAGAGATGGGGGACGACAATAAAGGGAAGGCAGATGTCACCGATAAATTCTTCCTGCGCTTCCTCCTCCGCACGCATGTTGAAGATAATACAGTGATGGTAGTCTACCGCGATGGCAAGCAATACAAGATCTTGCCAGCGGGACCGCATTTTTTGTGGAACTGGGATATCATCTGGGGCAGCTGGCAGGTCAAGCGCATCAACCTGCGCACCGTGCTCCTGCCGGCAGTAGCTCAGGGGCGCGTCAAGGGACCATTATTACCACATGATGCGCCCGGCGCGGCCAATTCTGACCTGGCCTGTAATGTTACCGCGCAATTTGAGCTGGCATGTCAGATCGCGAATATTGATAAGTTCCTTTCTTTGCAGGAGCCGCTCGCCGTTTTTTATTCTGCATTCCATAATCTCGTGGCCGAGATTGTTGGCAGGCTGCCCTATGATCAATATGGGGAGTGGGCGACAACTCTGCGCGATTATGTCAAGGAGCGCTTGCAGGGAGGCCGGGACGATTCGGTGCTCTTGAGCGGGTTGCGGGTGGAAGACGTGTTTGTGACGGCGGTTGAGGCCAATGAAGAGCACGACCGCATGATGCTGGAAATGTATAAGCTGGTGGAGCGGGCGCGGCGAGAACTGCTTGAGGCCCAGAGCAATAGACAGAGGGATCGCGAGGTCATGCAGGGCTTTGTCGATCAGGGCCACATTCTCAATATCGCCCCTTCCATTCTGGCGTTGCAGGATAGCGCCATTGGCAAGGAGTTGATTGAGCGCGATGCCGAGTTGCGCAAGCTGATGATGGCGGTCGGGCTTGATCC
>JAICIM010000021.1 GCA_025928885.1 Ktedonobacteraceae bacterium
CACCAGGACATCCCCTATACACTCATAAAACTCTCCATTTTTTGGCTCTAATTGCACCGCTTTCTCGTAAGCTGTCAAAGCCTCTTCGAGACGGTTGAGTTCGCGAAAACTATCGCCTTCCTTTTTATAGAGGGAGGGAAGATGATCGCCCAAATATGAGTAGTTATTTGCCAGGCGAATAGCCTTCTTATACATTTCCAGAACTTCCTGATGCTTCTCCTCCATAAAAAGCCTCTCCGCATCACAGATATATTGAGCATATTTTTCTTTAATAGCCTTCTTTTCTAGAATAATATATTCTATTGTCCGTTGAATTTTTTTAGTAATCTGGTAGTAAACTGCATCCTCTTTATCTTCCCATGTTGTCACAGATGCCTCATTAGAAGGTAACCATTGTAATTTATGCAATGGGTGATCTTTATCCAGAGGTGTTGGACGCAAGTAAATAGGAATGGTACGGGCTTTTCCAACACTACTCCTTGCTAAAGCATGCTCCATTTCTTCTTTGCACCTCTGATCGCTGCAAAAATCTTGACTGATCAGTACTAGAATAATATCAGCTTTATTGAACTCATCAGCGGTCTTGCGTTCCCGATCCTCGCCTGCAAGCATATCCCGGCTCCATATGTCATTTATGTTACCGGTTTCCAAACTTTTTTTTAGCTTTTCCATAGACTCTTCGTCTTCATCAGCATAAGACAAGAAGATCTTCACATCTACACCCATAACACTCACTCCTGGTATCGCTTTTCACCACCCAACAATTGCGCTAAGGCAAGATTTAATTAGAGTACAATCAAATATATTGTTCTGCCTATTAGGTGTATTATCATTTATTAATATATTTATAGCATGTCAGTCAATTTCTATAATAGCATGCACTTTAAGGGATAGTAGCACGGACAATTTCTTATGTCAATTTTCCCAGTTCATCCATATACCATTTTTCCTATTCACTTATAAATGATATATAATTAAAAGTGCAGATATATCAAACTAATATACAGATGAGCGGCGAAAGTGAAAATAACACCTGCTATTCTCACTTTCGCCTTCCATTGCTCATCCGATCGCTTACAACTGGCATGGATAGTTTCTCACGAAGCATCACATACCGCGAAAATGCTTCTCCGCGCTCACTCGACTGACGCGCCGATGTTCCTCTTTTGAGCGCTCATACTGCAACCAGTCAACGGTGATGCCGCGCTCAGAGAGGATCTCAGTCGCCAGATCCACCGGGAAGCCTTTCTCCGCATGCAGCCGAAAAAGCTGTTCGCCCGATATCACATTGCGCCCATCCGGTTCGATCTGTTCCAGGTAGCGCAGTCCCATCGTCAAGACACGCGCAAAAAGCGCCTCCTCATGCGTGATCCTCTCTTTTAACGTTGGTAGCAGCGCATGCTCTTCTCCAGTGAACAGCGAGCCATGCCCAAGCGCGAGCGGCTCTACCAGTTCCCCCAAAAACGGTCCCTGGATACCCAGCAAACGTCCCTGACGCGCCGCCCGCCGAATCAGACGCCGCACCACCGATCCACGCCCATCGCGTCCCGGCTCGACACCCGCGAAACCCGCCAGCAGAACCGCACGTAGATGATCCAGAATAATCCGTCGCGCTCGCAGCTCTA
Organism: Ktedonobacteraceae bacterium; assembly: GCA_025928885.1. Lineage (GTDB taxonomy): Bacteria > Chloroflexota > Ktedonobacteria > Ktedonobacterales > Ktedonobacteraceae > JAICIM01. The sequence continues at coordinate 1,626 of JAICIM010000021.1, forward strand.
TCGTTTGTTCCCCCCCTGCCTGAAGCGCGGTTAAACGTTCACTCGCAGGAAGGAACAGATCAATCGAGAAGTTGGATTCCGCTCCTTGCAGGACCGACGCAACCCGCTCAAGGCCCAGGCCGGTATCAACATTGCGCCGAGGGAGGCTGACCAGCGCTCCATTTGTCAGCCGCTCAAACTCCATAAACACGAGATTCCAGATCTCCAGGTAGCGATCACAGAAGCAACCGGGCCGACAGGTGAGAGAGCCACAACCAGAGTTCGGGCCACGATCCACAAAAATCTCCGAGCAGGGTCCACAGAGACCGATTCCACCCATCTCCCACAGATTATCCTCAACTCCTAAAGGCACAATCCGCTCACGCGGGATGCCCACGCGTACCCATTCCTCAATCGCCGCCTCGTCGGGCAGAATACACAGTTCGGGATCGCCCGCAAACACCGTCACCCACAGCGTTGCTTTCTCCAACCCCAGATGCTCTAACAGGAACTCAAGCGCCATTGTGATCGCCTCTCGCCGCCCATAGTCGCCTATCGACCAATTCCCCAGCATGTGAAATGAAGTGTTTTTGAGGCTATTTATTCCTACTGCCTCAATGTCATCGGTACGCAAACAACGCTGCAAACAGGTTAAACGTGGCGATGGCGGTATCGTCTGGCCGCGCAGATATGGCAACAAAGGCTGCATTCCCGCGATCACAAACGAAGTACTGTTGCCCGGCAGCACCAGAGGGCTTCCAGACAACTCATAATGACCACGCTCACAAAAAAACGAGAGATAACGATCAACTATTTCTCTCGACGATACATACTGTATACCGTATGTGTTCATGTGCTGCTTCTCCTTGAAACTCAATCAAACCAACGCTTTGACGATTGTCATGGCGCCACTGGCTATCCCAGGACAGTGAGAAAGTCCTGACTATACGCAAACAAAAAGCCCGCCCTCAGCTTCAAAAGCTCAGGACGGGCTGAATTTACGAAAACAGCGCGTGGTACCACCTGAATTGGATGCGGTTCAATCTCAATTGAGATCACTCTCACATCCCACTCTACAGGCACGGATCGTCATCAATAGAGATCGATGCCCTGCCCTATGATAACGGAGGGCTACCGGCCAGGATTTTTCATCTCGACTTGAGACAATTTTCCCGCATCGCGGCCCGTCTATTCCAAACGACAGGCCAGAGGGTGGCTTTTTCCGCGCTCATGAGATATGCCGAACTTTCACCTGCTCCGGCTCGCTGGTGGCTCTCATTACACGCTGGTTTCGTCCCTCGTGACGATTCTTTATGCTATTTGTCAAGTATAGTCTGAACAAAAACGCCTGTGACACTCCACCGGGGTTGAAACCCGGCAACTTCTTCCTCACCTCTGTACGCGCCTCTTCGAGTACGTGTGGCGTAGCCACTACTCATTGAAGAGACGTAGTTGAGGAGGCAAAGATGACGGTCGCTCATCCATCCAGAGCGATCCCGCCAGGGCGGTGCCATGCCTGTGACGGTCTCCATGCCTTGCTGCAAGGATAGATGGTCGCTTGCTGCTTTGGGCGTCCTGGGAGACGGCCACACCTGTCGCTTTCACGACCCTGCCGGAACGTACCCGGTGAGCTGGAGGCTTTTCCTTGATGCTTCTCATCTCAAGACGCGACACTTCCTAAAGTCGTGGATTGGCTACCCGTACCTTCGTGCGTCAAACGAACTGACTCATTGGGAATGGTGGTCACATTTTCCCAGCACCACTTTGTTGCGGAATCCAGACGTGCTTCAGTCCCCAATGTTCTGAAAGGAGTATAGCATAAGGATGATTGCAATGCAACTCTTTACACTTGAGTATACTGATGCATCTATCTGCCATTTTTCTCATACCTCCATTTCTCGCCTCTCTCCTCTTACGACATGAACTGCAAATCCCCTTTCGAGCAGCAACACACTTCCGCCCGAAACAGCCACTATTCCTACCAGGATGAGCCAGGGCAGAGTGGGTGTCACCGCGTAAAGGGTGGTAAATAGAGCAGGCATCAGTGCGCTGGCAATCCCCCACGCAAATTCATATGTCGCCAGATACCGCCCACGCAACGCTGATGGGCTGAGATCAGCGATCAGAGCACTCACTGTTGGACCATACAACAAAGATGCCAGTGTATGAATAACCACGGCAAGAAAGAGATAGGGAATAATGAAAGAGCCAGGGACGATTGGTGCCAGCACGAAAAGGCAGCATGAAAAACACCATACCAGGGCCGCAGCTCCTATAGTTCTCGTACGACGATACGGCTCCAGCAAGCGGACAATGAGAGTTTGACAACCAATCACCAGCAACGAATTGAGCGTCAAAGCGGGGCCAAGTATCCAGGCAGGTGCGTGCCAGGCTTCAGTTACATAGACAGGAAGAGCTGTTCCCAGCATCAACATGCATAAGATAAAAGCGACATTACTGACTAAGAATTTGAGAAACAGATGATCACGCAAAATCTGCCCATAAGGTGCTCTTGTCTCCTGCTTGCGACTGGCTGGTTGTGGCTCTGGCAAACACAGCAAAAGACAACCTGCCACGAGATAACAGACGGCGCAACTCCCGATCAACAAACGGTAGATGTCTGGATTATTCGTCGCCAGCACGAAGCCTGCAAGAAACCCTCCTATGCCCAGGCCAACATTGCGTATCGCGCCAATAAACCCGAACCAGCGATCACGCTCATATGGAGAAGCGAGTTCAACGATCAGCGTTGCAGTCGCCGCATAAAACATCCTGGTGCCAGCTGTCACCAGCACCACCATGATAAACATGAGGGGAACCGTATGGACAAAAAAGAGGTAGCCAATAAATCCACCTGCCTGTATCAGTTGGCTGATGGCCGTCATGCGTCGAGCGCCAAAGCGATCTACCAGACTGCCTGTTACCAGCGTCGTCGGCAGCGTACAGATAGTTGCTAAAGTCAGCGTCAATCCAATGGTCGGCAAGGAAAAACCAGCAGTGACCTGAAAGTAGAGAAGCGAGAACGGGAGAAACAATCCAGATCCAAGCGCATCAATAATAAACACCAGCAGAAAGCCATGTCTTCCTCGCGTCTCAGGAAAACCCAGGCGTGCCTTCACGCTATTCATAAACCTCTCTCCTCATAAAAACAAAAAGAAGAGGAGCAGGCAGTGTACCTCGCGGTAACACACGCCTGCTCCCCTTCTCAAAAAAACAGTATCTTAAATTGTCAAAATTATTGCCTGCAACGGGCAACTCTTTCACATAACCGCACTCTACGTAGAGGTAAGAGGCAAGGGGCAGGACAACCCTCTACAGAATATTGTTATGCGAGAAATACTATGCTATGAAATCGCTATAACGCCCTCCAGAATAACTTCTTTACTCAGAAGCTTTCAATACATAGCCAACCACTTCGTACCCTCGACCGGGCCGCTCTTTCTCAGGTAAATCGGTCAGCCACTCCCATTTTTGTTCTGCGATAATCGAAAAGTGCTGCTCCACCAGCTCAGGCAACGTGCGCGGGACAAGTGGAATAGAGCGGCGATGGCTGGCATCATGATCGGTGCCATGCACATTAAAGACGAAGCCGCGAATGTCACTGAGCAGCACAGCAATACCCCCAACATCGATCAAGCTACGCAACAGGTGCAAGTGTGCATGGATGATGCGCAGGCGGAATCCCTGCGCCGCCTCCTGGTAGCGGCGATGGCGCTCCTGTTCGCCCAGCAGCGAGGGCGCAAGCGTCTGGATACGCTCAAGCATATCGAGAATGGGATAGCTGAACAGCTGCGACAGCACCAGAGAGCTGATCACAACCCCAAATTCTCCGGGCAACAAATGTTCAGCGAACTCGGGCGGATCGGGGACCGGGCATTGCTCCAGACAGTGCGCAGCAGCATCAAAGACGGCCTGCGCACCTTGAGCCACCCGCTCACGCCAGGGCTGAAGTTTTATGAGTCGCGCCAGTTTCGCACTGACCTCACCAGTCAGGTCTGCCTGTACCAGCTGGACCTGTCGCCGGTGTGCTGGAAACGTCAGCACCTCACAACCCCGCTGCATGGCTGCCAGATCGAGATCAGCCAGCACCACCACGTCGGAGGCACGACAGAGGGCAGCAAGCGGTATCTCTGTACATGCTCCCGCCCCCAATACAAGCGTACTGCGCGAGGTCGCAGCAGGGCGCAAACGCATAGCCCGCTCCATCAGCGCGGCACACTGTTCCAGATGTTGTGGCGAATGCTCAAGCAGCCACTCGCGTCTCCGCGCTCCCTGTATCTGCGCGTTATTAAATGGTAACGTATCGATTTTCAACTTCTTCTCAACTACCCTTGTAGTGCGGTAGACGCTTCTCCAGGAAGGCGGCCACCCCCTCTTTATGATCTGCCGTTGTAAAGGCGATGTTCTGCAACTTGCCCTCCAATTTCAGCGAACTTTGCAGATCGCCATCAAGCGACGTGTACATCAGCTCTTTGATCAGCGCATAGGTACGAGTTGGACCCTGAGCGAGCCGCTGGGCCAGAGCTGCCGTAGCTGCCTCAAACTCGTCGAGCGGCACACATTTATTGACCAGCCCGAGACGCTCTGCCTCCGGGCCGCTAATCTCATCAGCAAGCATGGCAATCTCCAATGCGCGACCCAGGCCCACCAGACGCGGCAAGAAATAGCCGCCACCACCGTCCGGCACCAACCCGATACGAGCAAACGCCTGAATCAAGCGGGCGTTATCCGCTGCGATACGCAAATCACACCCGAGCGCAATATTGCAAGAAATACCTGCCGCAACACCACGAATAGCTGCGATCACGGGCTTCGGCATTGTGCGAAGAAGAGATAAAAGGTGATGGTACTTCGTAAGATGCTCGCTGATCTGGACCGGCTCGGCGCTGCTTGTAGCAGCCGTCAGACTGACCAGATCCTGACCAGCCCCAAAGGCTCTACCAGCCCCCGTAATCACAACGCAGCGAACGGTTTCATTATGCGCGGCATCGTCCGCCGCTTCCGTCAATTCTTGCAGCAACAGGTCGTTAAACGCATTCAGCACTTCTGGACGATTCATTGTCAGGGTTACAACAGCGCCATCGCGCCGCACTAAGAGGTGCTTAAAATCATCTCGCATGGTATCCTGTCCTCCGAAACATCTTCGTTTCAAATCCTACGCTCACGCCAGCAGCAAGCTGATCCACCTCAATAGTACCACAAACGAGGTTGGGAGAAGAAACAGGACATGGGGAAACAAGCACCCATCTATCTATATTACGCCTTGAGCGTCGGCGTATCCAGCATCAATACTTCGAGGGCCATGCGCGTATTGACGTTCTGATCCAGCGCCTCCATCGTCTGCAAAATCGCACGCACCATCCGCTCCGCCTCACCAGAACCGATCTTAGCGGCCTGGGTTTTCAGGAGATCGCGCATATCCACATTCACCGTTAAATCCAGGCAGTGATTGGCGGCAAGCACCAGATCGCGCCACCAGAGCAGCCAGAAATCGAGCAGGGAGCGCACCTTTTCGCCATCAGTTCCCAGCTTTTGCACCAGATCAAAGCGCTGCACGCGACTGGCCGCAGGAATTTTCGTCAACATATCCAGCTGCGTCTTACGCTCTTCCAGCATCTCATCATCTTCCACCGCCTCAACGGCCCAACCCATCCGTCCAGCTGCCAGCGCAGCGATTAGCTCGGCCTCATCAGCTTCCGCCTCCCATAGCTCCACCAGCGCATTTTTAATCTGTGTCGAGGTGAGCAACTGCGTCGTGATCAGTTGGATGCGCGAAAGAATCGTCGGCAACAACAGGCCAGCATCCGGCGCGGTGAGCAACAACACGACATCGTGCTCCGGCTCCTCCAGCGTCTTTAAGATGCAATTGGCCGCTTGCAGATTCATATCCTGGGCATCCTGGATAATAAAGATATTGCGTCGCCCCTCCAGCGTCTTGCGGGCCGAATCGCTCTGCAGTTCGCGTATCTGCTCTATTAAGATCGACTGCTTATCGGGAGGCCGTGCAATAAGATGGACATCCGGGTGATTGCCGTGCAAGACCTTGCGACAGGCGAGGCAGGTATTACAGGGATCAAGCGGCGCGACTTGAGGATCAGGGCCGCTGGTACAGAGCAGCGTTTGTGCAAAGCGCTGAGCCAGCAACGTCTTGCCAACGCGCTGAGGTCCGGTGAAAAGATAGGCATGCCGCACCTGCTGCGCCGCCAGCGTGCGACGCAGGATATCTATTGCATGCTCATGACCGACAATATTCCAGCCAGCAGCCTGATTTTGACGCGTTTCCATACTGACTATAGTAGCAGAATCGGCCAGGAATGGCAATAACAGGCAGAGCCATCTCTCGCCTCACAACCAGTACAGATGAAAGATCAGCAACAACGATGAATAGCAATAACAGGTATATGGATGACGCTAAACGTCTTTAAAAAACCCCTGTATGTTATACTGTTCTTTATGGATGCACGATTCAGCTATCTCAGCCATCTGCAATGTAGCGTTTGTGATCGCGTGTACGATGCTGACCAGTTACAGACGGTCAGTCCTTGCTGTGCGCGGCCTCTGCTGGCCTGTTACGATCTGGCTGCGCTCTCCAAAGTGGTATCACGAGACGAGATCAGCCGTCGTGAAGCGACCATGTGGCGCTATCACGAGTTTCTCCCGGTACGCGACCCGGCGCACATCATCAGCCTGGGCGAGGGGATGACCCCTTTGCTGCATGCTCCGCGCCTGGCCCCCGCAGGGTTGGAACAACAGGCCCGTTTATTCGTAAAAGATGAGGGGCAGAATCCTACCGGCAGCTTTAAAGCCAGGGGGATGTCGGCAGCTGTCTCACGAGCCGTCGAACTGGGTGTACAGGGACTGGTCACACCGACCGCCGGGAATGCTGGAGCGGCTCTAGCAGCTTATGCTGCCCGCGCCGGAATTCCTGCTTACGTGGTGGCACCAAACGATGCTCCCGATACGTGTATACAACAGGCCCGACTCTACGGAGGAGAGGTTCACCTGATCCCTGGCCTGATCACTGATGCAGGGCGTGCAGCTGCGGAGGTCGCTCAACAACGGGACTGGTTCAACGTTGCGACCTTACGTGAGCCATACCGTGCAGAAGGCAAGAAAACAATGGGGCTGGAATTAGCGGAACAACTGGGTTGGCGCCTTCCATCTGCAATTATCTATCCTGCTGGTGGAGGAACAGGCGTAGTAGGGATGTGGAAAGCTTTTGCCGAATTGCGTGCTATAGGCTGGATAGCACAAGACCAGCTGCCAAAAATGATCCTTGTTCAGGCTGAAGGATGTGCGCCATTAGTCCGTGCCTTCCAGCAAGGAAAAGATGAGGCCGAGGCATGGCCTGCCGACGAAGCACATACCGGGGCCGCTGGATTACGGGTTCCCTCCGCAATCGGCGACCGCCTGATCCTACAAGCAATTTATGAAAGTGGTGGCACAGCGCTCACTGTCAGTGACGACAGCATGCAGCAAATGGTCTGTTACGCCGCAAAGCGAATGGGGATGCTGATAGCATTGGAGGCAGCGGCAACATTAGCAGCATATCACACACTTCTTGCAACGAATGTTCTACAGGTGGAGGATGAAGTCGTGGTATATTTAACAGGGAGTGGGTTACCGGACCTGCAACATGTTGTTTGCTAGCTCACAGCATTTCTTCAGTCCGTGTGCTATGCTACCTAATAAATCGAAGCAAACGTCCCAGAGATATTATGTAAAAAACTCTGCTAAAAACAATAAGGTTGATGTAACCAATGGATACCTCTATCCGTTTCTACAATACGAATAGCAGTTTACGTTCCCCCCTTGAGGAGGAACGCTCAGGCCATTCCGCCATTCCATTATCAGCCGATAACGGGAGCGAAGAACTCGCGGGAGAATGTGAGGAAGAGGCAGCGCCGCTCTCTACGCCATCTATCGTTGCTCAACCGGAAAAAGAGCAAGAAGCAGAGCGCGTGGACGTAGCAGATTTTGAAGCCATCTTCCTGCGTTTCCAGGGTCCGATCACCAATTTCATCTTTCACCTGATCGGCAACCGGGAACAGGCGCATGACCTGGCACAGGATGTATTCGTTAAAGCTTATAAAGCACTGCTAGGTGGTACCGTCGTACAGCCAGGCGCGTTATCAGCGTGGCTCTATCGCATCGCATCGAACACCACCACCGATACCTTACGTCGCAGACGTTTGATCTCGTGGCTACCGCTTTCCTTGTTCAACGAAGATCGCGGAATTGGTGCTGGAGTGGTCTCAGAGGCGGGTAGCGCTTCTACTGAAAACTCCACCAGCGATGAAGGGCAGCATGAAACGCGAGCAAGCGCCGTGAGTACGCTCTACGAACGTAGCGGCTATGATGGCGCACGCTTTGAAAGTCGTGTGGCTGATCGAGAAATCGTCGAACGGGTTTTTCGCCAGCTACGCCCTAAATACGCTGTCTGCCTCTGGCTCTACGAGAATGATGGACTCTCTTGTGCAGAGATCGCCCAGATACTCAGTATCAGCCCCTCGGCAGTCAAGATGCGCCTGATGCGAGCACGGGAACAGTTTATCGCATTATACAAACAAGAGGTCGGTGAAGAGTGAACTGTAGCCAAGCGCGTGAGATGCTCTCCGCATATCGAGAACTACAAAAAGATAACCAGGAAACTGTGGCCCTGGATCAGCATGTGGCAGGTTGTTCCGAGTGTCGGCAACTTCTTGCGCAACAGTGCCGTGTCGGCGAGCAGATACGTTCATTGCCAGCGCTTGAACCTTCATCACAGGCATATACCCACCTGATGCAGGCTCTCGCCGTTGAACACACACGCTTTATCCATCGCGCTTCATCTTCTGCTGCCCTCACACCGGTCCCTGATTTTCTCAAGCCATATCTTAAAGGTCATGTGTCCAAAGACCCACAAACCGATGCCCTGACGGCATTCTCACGGGCGGATACTGGCCCGTTGCCCGTCATCAGACCTGTTCCAAAACGCGCACCAGCATTCCGTCTCAACCATTTCGCGATCGTGGGCCTGGCTGCCGCCTTCTTGCTGATCTTGATGACCGGCGGTATCACCTCCGTCCTGTTGCTGGCTCAAAACCGCCAGACCGTCAGCCTCCCACAGGGGGCCGGGAAAAATACGACCAGCTTGCAACAGGTCTCGCAGGTGACAATGGTATCAGCCGCAACCAGCACAACCTATCCACACGTCGTCAGCGCGGTGGCCGATCGACAATATATTTACTACACCGCCTACGGTGAGAATACAGCAGATTGGATGCTCGAACGGCTCGATACCCAGCAACAGACGAGCACACCCCTTTTACCAACCGGGAGTGTGAGTCCGTTGATCATCCTCGGTGGCTCCCAGGACTGGCTGGCCTGGCTCCAATTCGATCAGCCTCAATCTCCGAAAAATACAAAAGCTCATACGAGCGGGACCGCTACTACACGCTCCTGGAAGCTCTATAGCCTTTCACTCACTACAGATAATACCGACCCATCAAATACGCTGAGCTATCCGGCAACACCCAAAGTCCTGGCACAAGGCACGTTTGATCAAAAAACCGCGCCCTCCTGGGTCCATACACCCGTTCAAGGCATCTGGTTCACGCAAGATGCGCTACTCGTTACGAGCATTGATCAGAAGGGCATCTCTCATCTCACTCAATATCCGCTCAGCACACCAGCAACTGCTACGAGCAACGACAAAAACGCACAGACACAACCGGTGAAAACCATTCAGGAGTTGGCAAACGCCCATGATGGTCACATCCTGACCTCGCCAACAGCCAACACCGACGGCACCAGTATCTACTGGAGCGAGGAATGGCTAAACCTGGATAGCACGCTGCATAGTAATGTCTGGACGCAGCAGACCGTTACAGCCGCTCCCCAGGCGGGCAAGTGGATACAGCATAGCGCGATTCAGACCTTCCAATTCACGGAGGACGATAGCTCGTTCCGCCCGCAGGTGGTCAATAATACGCTCTTCCTGCTGCAAGCGGCCAAAACAGATGTCACCAATCAGCTTCAGGTCACGCCAACGGCTGCAACCACCACTGTCGCGGCCACAGCGACGCCGGAGGCAACAACTGTTGCTACCCCGAATGCGACGACTTCTGCAACAGCACCGGCAGAGAGCGGCATCCTCGCACGGATTGATCCAGGGGTCTACAGCGCCCCACTCGATGCCTCCGTTCAAGGCACCTTGCAGGCGTACTCCCCGAATACAGGGGCAAAACTTGCGCTGGCTCTTGGCGCGGATGGACCCATTTCGGCACTTCAGGCTGGAGGACGCTTCCTGATCTGGCAAAATAGCAACAATAGCTTCGACATGTTCGATGTAGCGGCCAATATTCCCGTCAACATCAATCCAACGATTGTGCCAAAAGACGCGGTTTTCCTGGCTGTAAACGGCGATAGCGCGGTCTGGCTGGCCGGTTCTGACATCAACGTTGATAGCAATGATATCGCCAACTCCACGGTAAAATTTGGCACCTTTAACTGGCCGCCACCCAAAACGTCAACATCGACCAATAACTAACGCGAGAACATATGAAAAGAGGGATGCGGCCCAGGCCGCATCCCTCTCTCTTTTTACTGATCAGAACCCGAGCTGCTTGGCAATGATCATCCGCTGCACCTCGCTGGTCCCCTCACCAATCTCGATGGCCTTCACATTCCTCCAATAGCGCGACACAGGATACTCATCCATAAAGCCATAGCCACCGTGTATCTGTACCGCCTGATCCGCCGCCCGCTTCGCCGTTTCAGAGGCGAAGAGCTTCGCCATCGCCGCCTCACGGGTGTACGGTTGGCCCTGCATATGCAGCCAGGCCGCTTTATAATACATTGTGCGGGCCAGTTCTACCTCAGTCGCCATATCCGCCAGCTTAAACTGAATGGCCTGGAACGCGCCGATAGGCTGCCCAAACTGCCGTCGCTGCCGGGCATAGCTCAGGGACTCATCCAGGCATGCCTGAGCCAGTCCAACGGCGAGTGCGGCGATCGCGATCCGTCCACCATCAAGGATCTGCATAAATTGTTTAAAGCCATCACCCTGCTGCCCCAGCATGTTCTCGGCGGGGATCACACACTCTTCAAACGCCAGCGGGCGTGTATCTGAAGCTTTCCAGCCCATTTTTTTATATGGATTGCCGATCACGTAGCCGGGGGTATCCTTCGGCACGATCAAATTAGAAATCTCTTTGCGCCCATCTGCCCGCGTGCCAGTAGCAGCAGCAATCGTTACCCCTCCCGTCATTGCTGTCCCGGCATTAGTGATAAAGCATTTGGAGCCGTTGATATGCCACTGCCCATCCTGCAACACCGCCCGTGTATGCGTCCCGCCAGAATCAGAACCCGCCTCCGGTTCGGTCAGTCCAAACGACCAGAGCTGCTCACCACGCGTCAACAACGGTAAGTAGCGCTCCTTCTGCTCAGCACTGCCAAAAAGATAGAAGGGCATAGTTCCCAACGATGTATGCGCCTCCAGCGTGATGCCGATCGATACATCGCCGCGCGAGATCTCTTCGAGGGCCAGACAATATGACAGAAAATCCGCACCCGCCCCACCATATGCTTCAGGAAAAGGAAGTCCCATCAATCCCAGTTCGCCCATTTGACGAATCAGATCATACGGGAACTCACCCGTTGCATCCATCTTTTCGGCACGAGGCTTGATTTCCCGGTCCGCAAATTCCCTACAAGTGTCACGAATGGCTACTTGCTCGTCATTGAGAGTAAAATCCATCGCTGTTCCTTTCTTCCGTCCCGATCCATCAGGATCAGGCACCACAATCTAACCAATGACATTATATCTGATACAGCTTGAACGACGATAGCCTGCGCCAGAGGCAAGAAAAAACCTGCCTGCCCCCTTTCCAGGAAGGAGAACAGACAGGTATATCTCTTCAAGCGCTCCGCCTGCTTGTCTTAGACGGTTTCGCTGCTTTTGATATTGGCTCCCACGCCTTTGCGCAACATTGGCACTTTATCCAACGCTTCCCAGGGCAGATCGACATCGGTACGCCCGAAGTGGCCGAAGGCAGCTGTGGGCTGATAGATGGGACGGCGCAGGTTGAGCGACTGAATAATGCCAGCCGGACGCAGATCGAAATGCTCGTTAATCAGACGAACAATCTCCTCATTCGAAACCTTCCCCGTGCCAAAGGTTTCCACAAAGAGCGAGAGCGGGCGAGCCACGCCAATCGCATAGGAAACCTGAAGCTCCAGACGGTCCGCCAGGCCAGCGGCAACGACGTTTTTGGCGATGTGGCGCACCGCATAGGCAGCCGAGCGGTCCACTTTGGTCGGATCTTTGCCGCTGAAGGCACCGCCGCCATGTCGGGCAATGCCGCCATAGGTATCCACGATAATCTTGCGCCCGGTCAACCCGGCATCGCCCATTGGACCACCAGTGACGAAACGGCCAGTGGGATTGACGAAGATCTTAGTATCCTGATCGAGCAGATACTCAGGAATCACCGGCTTAATGATATACTCGATCACATCATTGCGAATCTGCTCCTGATCGACATACTCAGCATGCTGAGTTGACACAACAATCGCATCGACGCGCACCGGCTTTCCATATTCATACTGCACCGTGACCTGGCTCTTGCCATCGGGCCGCAAATAAGCCATCGGGCCGCTGCCGCTCCACGATTTACGGCGCACCTGGGACAACTGGCGCGTAATCTTATGGGCCAGACTGATCGGCAAGGGCATGTATTCGGGGGTCTCGTTACAGGCAAAACCGATCATCATGCCCTGGTCGCCGGCCCCGATCTTCTCCAGCTCATCATCAGATAAGAGCACCGCTCCACCCTTTGCATCTTTCGTCTCCAAAGAGTGGCTCACGCCCATATCGATATCGGGCGACTGCTTGCCAATAGCGGTGACGACGCCACACGTGCGATGATCAAAGCCATAATCGCCATGCACATACCCGACCTGCTCGATCGTCTTGCGTACTACAGCAGACATATCGATCCAGGCAGAGGTTGAAATCTCGCCTGCGACCAGCACAAGGCCAGTGGTGGTGGCCGTCTCGCAGGCTACGCGTGCGCCGGGATCTTGCGCAATAATGGCATCAAGAATAGCATCAGAGATCTGATCGCACAATTTATCGGGATGTCCTTCAGTGACCGACTCACTGGTGAAAAACGTTTTGGGATTCTCCATAAAACTGCTCAAGAGTTGGCACCTTCCTCTCTAAAAGTAATAGTACAGACATAGGAATGTATGGTCATATGCTATGACACTTTCGACTGCCTGGAAACAACGCTTGCAGGGAAAGGATCAGGGTTGATGGCACAAAAAAACCCCTGCATTTCAGGGGTATGGCGTTTCTGCTCATTCCCCTCATCTTGCGGAAAGCTCCGCCGGAATTGGCACCCTTCCTGCATGGCGCAGATGGGTTGCCGGGCTTCATAGGGCCGTTTCCCTCCACCTCTCTAGATGAGAGTGATATCACTCATGATTCATTTGTATGTGTGCTGGTCAGGCGTAAGCACTACCTGACTCTCTACATATTCTACGCCAAAGATAGGCTTATTGTCAATCACAAAAGTGTGAGAATCGAGAATCTCCACGCAGTACCATCGAGCAGAACCGGTTTCCCCGTTGCCGGGCAAGCAAGATGATGCAGGAATATCTTCTGATCTTGATATTCCTGCATCAGTAGTATGTAGCAGAATTAGGTGCCTGACTCCCAGGAATTGAGATACTTGTCCTGCTCCGGGGTCAGCGTATCGATGCGCACGCCCATCGCCTTCAGCTTGAGGCTGGCAATCTCTTTATCCAGCTCCGTCGGCAACGTGTAGACGCGTGGCTCCAGCTCTTTCGCGAGATTGAGCATATATTCGGAGCCGAGCGCCTGATTGGCAAAGCTCATATCCATGACGCTTGCGGGATGCCCCTCAGCGGCAGAAAGGTTGACAAGGCGGCCCTCTGCCAGCAGATGGACGTGACGACCATCTGGATAGGTATATTCATCAACGAAATCACGGACGCGGCGTTTGTTGGTCGCCATTTGCTCAAGCGCGGGAATGTTGATCTCGTCGTTGAAGTGGCCAGAGTTCGCAATCAGAGCGCCTTCTTTCATCTGCTCCAGATGCTGAAGATCGATGACGTTGATATCGCCGGTCACGGTGACAAAAATATCGCCAAGCGCCGCCGCCTCTACACCAGGCATTACACGATAACCATCCATCACGGCCTCTAATGCGCGGGTGGGATCGACCTCACACACAATCACGTTGGAACCCATACCATGAGCGCGTGAAGCGACGCCACGACCACACCAGCCGTAGCCAAAGACAACAACGGTACGCCCGGCAAGGAGAACATTCGTCGAACGAATGATGGCGTCAAGCGAACTCTGTCCCGTGCCATAACGATTGTCGAACATGTGCTTGGTGTCGGAATCGTTGACGGCCAGCACCGGGAACTTGAGGACTCCGGCCTTCTCCATGCTCTTCAAGCGAATAACGCCCGTCGTGGTCTCTTCCATGCCACCAATAATGTTGGGTAGCAGCTCAGTACGGGTGGTATGGACCGTCGAGACGAGATCGCAGCCATCATCCATCGTCATTTGCGGCTTGTGGTCGAGCGCTGCGTTGATATGGCGATAATACGTCTGCTCGTCTTCGCCCTTAATCGCATATGTGGGAATGCCGTACTCGCTCACCAGCGCGGCAGCCACGTCGTCCTGCGTGGACAGAGGATTGGAGGCGCACAGCACCAGATCGGCCCCACCAGCTTTGAGCGTAATGGCAAGGTTGGCGGTCTCCGTCGTGATATGCAAGCAGCCAGACATGCGCACGCCCTTGAGTGGCTGTTCTTTGGCAAAACGCTCACGGATCAGGCGCAGCACCGGCATATCTTTGGCCGCCCACTCGATCCGATCTTTACCACGAGCTGCTAGAGAGAGGTCTTTCACATCTCCCTGAGTCGAAGAAGTGGTCATAAATTAGTTATTCTTCCCTTCTGTAGGAGTATATAGCGCAGAGATTTGGGGTAAACTTCTTGAGTCCCTTACTCAATCGGCACGATCATCCAGCTAACACTAGCGTCTATTGTACTACATTTTTGCCCTTTTACAATGAGCACAATAAACGTAATAAGCGCGATAAACCTGCTGCATCTGCCCATTAGCTCAGCGTTCCCTGGATAGCCGTATCCGCCCCTAGCCCAACACTTCGCTAGTAACGCTGCCCTGGCTTGCCGACGACCAATGGGGGTCAAAGTGAGAATACCTGACCAGCTCTTGATAGCGAGTCGCCACATCTGCCAGCGAGAGAGTACGTAGAGCGCCGATGCTAAAGTCGCCGCAAGTAAACGAGCCAATGATATTGCCATGTACAACAGCTCGCTTGATATCATCGACCGCATAACGGCCATCTTCTTGCGGCTGCACGGTCGAGAGGTAGCCCAGGAAGCCACCGGCAAAGGCATCGCCCGCGCCGGTCGGATCAACAACCTCTTCCAGAGGATAGGAAGGAGCGCTAAAATAGGTGCCATCAGCGCCAAAGAGCAGCGCACCATAGCTGCCAAGCTTCACAACAAGATACTTCAGACCCATTCCTAACAACTGACGCGCTCCCGTCACAATGCTGGCCTGGTCAGTATACTGGCGCACCTCTTCTTCGCTCATCAAAAGCACATCCACGCGCTTGATGACCTCGGTTAATTGCGGGCGTGTCGTCGTAATCCACAGGTCCATCGTATCCAGCACGGTCAGATGTGCGCCAGAGACCTGCTCCAACACCTCCATCTGCAACTCCGGCTGAATGTTGGCCAGAAAGACCAGTTCGCTATCGCGATACTCTGCCGGAATAACAGGGTGGAAATCGGCATAGACGCCCAGCTGGGTATCCAGCGTATCGCGGGCATTCATATCCATATGGTAGCGGCCCTGCCAGAAAAAGGTCTTGCCCTCTTGAATCTGCAATCCGCTCAGGTTCACGGAACGACTGCGCCAGAAATCGAGGTACTCCTGGGGAAAATCACTCCCGACAATCGCCACCAGATTGACCTGATTATAGAGAGAGGCGGCGGTAGAAAAATAGGAAGCGGCCCCGCCAAGCACCGAATCAACATGTGTAAATGGCGTCTCGATCGAATCGAAGGCCACAGAACCAACAACTAGAATGGACAATGTTTTCTCGTCCTCCATCAAAACATGATTATTAAGAGAAAAGCTTCTCCACATAAACAACTACACCGGAGTCGAATCACTTAAATGCTCAATGACTCCATCGAGAAAGGCGAGCGTTCGATTGAACTTATCACGCGCCATCTCACGCGCTGGATTGGTATGCAAAGACTGATACAGATCAATGAAACGCTCTTCGATATGGCGAAGAATAGCCGTAAGCACATCGCCATTGACCGAGCGATTGGGATAACGCGCACCAAACTCAATCAAAGATGTTACCACAGACAGTCCACTGAGGCGACCCAGTTTGTCGGCGTCATACAAAAGACGCGCCTCAATGGGCGTGCCTTCCTCGGTATTGGCGGCAGTGTGGCGCAAAATGATCTGTTCCACCTTGCTAACCAGCGTTTGTGGGGCTTCTTGACCACGTAAAAACTCCCCAGCCATCTCAGCCGATTTGCGTACATGGTCATTGACACCATGCTGCATTGTTGAAATATCATGAAGATACCCGGCTAGCGCCAGGGCATTCATATCAATGTTTCTATCTTCAGGAGTTTCTTCCTCCTGCGCCTCTAATTCCCAGGCGAGCATTTTACAGTTCGCCACGACCGCGCTCACATAACGAAATCCCTCTTCTCCCAGCACGCCTTCCGCGTATCGAGCGACGGACTGCACGATATCTGCGTCCATCTACAAAATACCTTCTTCAAATAGTGTTGTGTTCAGAACAGATCTGGCCCAAACTCACATCATAGGGAGGACGAGCAATACCTTTCTCCGTAATAATGGCCGTCACATACTGGTGAGGGGTGACATCAAAAGCGGGGTTGGCAACTCGTACACCAACAGGGGCGACCTGCGCCCCACGCACGGCGCTCACCTCCTCGGGGTTGCGCTGCTCAATGGGGATGTGGTCGCCAGAAGGGATGGCGAGATCGATGGTTGAGCAGGGTGCCACCACATAAAAAGGGATCGCATGCGCGTGCGCCAGTACTGCCACGCTATACGTCCCGATCTTGTTCGCCACATCGCCATTGGCCGCGATACGATCAGCCCCCACAAAGACGGCGTTGATGCCGCCAGAGCGCATAAAATGACCGGCCATATTATCAGTTATCAATGTCAAGGGGATCTGTTCTTGCTGTAGCTCCCACGCAGTCAAACGCGCCCCCTGCAAGACGGGCCGCGTCTCATCGACAAAGACATGGACCTGTTTCCCGGCACGATGCGCGACATAGATGGGGGCTAGCGCCGTACCCAGACCAGCAGTAGCCAGTGCTCCAGCATTGCAGTGCGTGAGCAAAATATCGCCATCTTTGATCAAAGAGGCTCCCAGCGTCCCCATGCTCAAACAGGCGGCGACATCCTCAGCGGCAATCGCCAGCGCCTCATCACGTAGCAATCGGGCCAGTTGTTGAGGAGAAAGCGATTGTTGAGTAACCTGTTCCGCCCGCTGGAGCATGCGCTCGATGGCCCAGAAAAGATTGACCGCCGTTGGCCGTGTGCGACCGAGCAGCTTGCCAGCCGCTCGCAAGTGCGCCATAATCTCAACTATGGTGAGTGCTGTCCCCTCATGCTCCTGCACAAAGCGACAGACGGCCAGAGCCATGCCGAAAGCCGCCGTCACTCCGATGGCGGGAGCGCCACGAACTTTGAGCGTGGTAATGGCGTCCGCGACCTGCTGCTCGTGGCGAAGATGGAGAGAGACGACGGCTTGTGGCAAGACAGATTGATCAACCAGACAGACGGCGGCTCCCTGCTCATCCTCCTCCCACCACACCGTTTTCCACCCTGGCTCAGAAGCACCTTCCTGCGGCTGATTGTGAACAGACATGGAGCAAGAATCTCCTTTTTTGTGAAACCGGCGGTTAACCTCTATCGGACCAATCGCGGAAAAGTGTTTAGTAGTGCCAGGAACTCCTTCTATGTAACGAGGAGAACAGGCGGCACGAGCGAAATTCACCCAATAGTACTAACCGTAGGGTTAAAATTAGCAATAATTCCACTCAAGTATGCTACCATAATAGTCGAAACGCCGCGCAACTGCAAGAGCGTTGCCACCGCTTATATGTTACTGATTGCGCTGGTTGTCCGTTCCACTACACAGAAGGATAAAGCCTTTGAGTATCCGCAGGGAGACTATCTATATACCCTGCGCTCTCCCACCAGGGGGCCATTATCTCTTGCATGGAACGGACAAGCAGATAATTGTAGCCATCGAAGGGATTGTAGCGCATGGTCCGGGTGGAAACAAAGGAAAATTCCTGGTCCTTTGAACAAATTTACGACGAATACAAGACGCCTATTTATAACTATGTATATCACCTGGTAGGGGACCGTGAACAGGCTGATGACCTGACGCAAGATACTTTTTTAAAAGCGTTTCGCGCCCTACCAAAGATGGATGCAAATCTAAAATTATCGGCATGGCTCTATCGAATAGCAACCAATACAGCGTATGATGCATTACGCCGCCGCAAGTTAATTGCCTGGCTACCCTGGCAAGATCTGGACCATGAACCAGCCGATGTAGAGAGCGCAGATCCACAGGAGATATACGGTACGACAGAGCTGGTACGTGCGGCCCTCCGTCGCATGCCTCAGCAATATAGGGCAGCGCTACTCCTGTACACACAGGAGGGGTTCTCCTACAGTGAAATTGCTCACACTCTCAACATCGCTGAGAGTGGCGTCAAGATGTATCTTTCTCGCGCCCGACAGTCGTTTCGTGAACATTATCGAGCATTGGAGCTTGGAGGAGCGATCAAATGAATTGCGAGCAGGTCAAGGAGTTACTCAGTGCCTACCTTGACGATACGCTCGCTCAGCCAGAACGCCAACAACTCGCCCAGCATCTGCATACCTGTGCAGCGTGTCGTGCAATTCTGGCCGATTTCCGCCGCTTTGACGCCCTCCTGGCACAGCTCCCTCGTGTTAGCCCGAAACCAACTCTCTATGAGAAAATTTTTTCTTCGCCCGACTATCTTGAATTGACCAGTATCTCTTATGCTGCCGGGAACACAAAAACTATCTCGCCCACGCAGAGCAGGCGCGGCGGTCCGGGCCGCCCCAGGCTAGTTGCCCTTCCTGGCGGTCGCCTTGCTCCTCCATCCCCTCCACAGCCACCCAAAGCTAATCGCTTGCTCCATCTGGTGCGCAAGCCGTGGCTACAGAGGACTATGCTGGCAATGATTGCAGCTCTGCTCCTACTCACAGTTGCCGTTGGAAACGTTGCAGGCTTGAACCTCTGGCAAAAACTGGCCAATGTGATCGCCGATGCCCCTGGAATGACTCCATTCGTCGGGCCGCTCTCCAATCCTCTCCCTACAGGATTGCGTCTTGTCTATCTTCGCGATGGAACGCTCTGGAGCATCGCCCCTGATAAGAAGACCAGCTCCGCCCGCCTCACCCCGGATACAGTACAGGTTGCCACCAATTGGGCAGTACGCCCTCCTCAGCCCGGTCATAGCGCTGGCAACTTCATCGCCTATATCGACCAGCTACAGGGCTACATCCATCTTATCCGCAGCAACGGACAGGACGATACCACGCTACCGCAGCCACTGCTAAAACAGGACCGCATCGCCTGGAATACCAATACGGGAGCCGCTATTCTCAGCAGCCTGCACTGGTCGGAAGATGGCACTATGCTTGCCTTTGTCGCCGATCCCGAGGGATCAGGGCAAACAGATCTCTACCTCTATTCGCTACAAACGAAGCAGTTCCAGCACGTCACTCTCCCGCTCAAAGGTATCATCTCACAGCCCACCTGGTCACCCAATGGGGTGCGCATCGCCTTCAAGCTCTCTCATGACGGAAAAATAGGGCTGCTCGACTACAATACGCACAGTAAGAATACGCTCACCCTCGTTTCAGCTGTCAATACCACCGCCAATCCACATGATACCATTCTTTCTCTGGGCTGGTCGCCGGCTGCAACAACACCAACCATCACATGGAGCGTCGGTGTGACCGGGCATATCCATAGCCTCTGGTCGCAACGTGTCGGCACAGGCCACAGATCAACCGCCCTTGAACTGGCAAGCGGCGAGTATACGGAGGCCAGCTACAACAGAACAGGCAATGGCACAGATGGCCGCTGGCTACTGGTTAGCGCACAGATCGGCGATCTCATCAGCATGGATCTGGCCGGCACAACGAAAACCTTGACCACCGGCAAACAGGTGAGCGCCCCCTGCTGGTCACCTGACGGCAACGCGATCAATTATTTCGACGCGCTCACTACCAACAAGGGCAACCTGCATATCATTAATGTCGCCACCGGCAACGATACGCTGATAGCCTCACGCGTCGCCGCCGTTCCTTCCCCGCTCTGGTCTCATGATGGTCAACATCTGGCTTACAGCACAGGTTCTCAGATCCAGGTAGCTAGCCCACAAGCCAGAGCAATCTCATCCCCATTACGGCTACAGGGGTCCGCAACAACCATGAGCTGGTCCGTCTCCTCATCATCTCAACTCGTTCTGCTGCTTGGCGATGGAGAGCAGGGCATCTATCTACTTGACACACAAAAAGACATCACGATGCAAATAAACAAAGAGAGAACCAATGGTCCTATCTGGTGGACACAAATACCCTGATCGCGTTGCTCCTCCGTCTCTTCTAAGTAGAGACACTGTTTCATCCTGATTGGCATACAACTCAGTCAATACACACATTTATCTTTATAACCGTTTTATCACCAAAACAGTCGGAGCTTGACATCTTATCTATAGAAGGCTAATATAGTTTCTATGCACATTGTTGTGCCTCTTGAGCGAATGGGGATACGTGTTTTTGGAGGAGGAGTATGACAATTGCCAATGTATTTATTGCCAATTATTCATCGTCACAGGCACTGGTAGATGTAGAAGGGATGGCGCAGCAAGGAATCCATGCCATATTTCGGGCTAGAACCAGTGCTAAAACTCCCAGGATTTTGAACCAGATCGAACGTCGAGAGCGGGCAATCTTGCTCCTGATGGATGGGAAGCGCACCCTACAGGATGTGGCACGACTCACCCGCCGTCATGAGCTAGAAATTGCCTGGATACTGGTCCACCTTCTGGAGCGAGGATACATCGAATTTTTGGGGGCAGAGGAGGACGTGGAATAATAATATATACCGTAAATGGGGAAGGTAAGAGAAGAGCGTTTCATGCTCTTGATACCCGCGACCGATACGAATTTCTCTTTGCAGAGAAATTGCTCCCAAAAAAGATAACAAATTACGCAGCGATACGTTATAATACATAAGCCTGGGATGGAAGGCGGGATGTCTGTGAGCAAGCAGATCCACCTCGACGAGCGGCTTGCAGCATGCATCTGAGTTTCGTGTGACCTTTTCCCCATGAGGTCTCACGCGCACCTCCTGGAGCTTCGCGTAAGCAAACAGGCATACGCGTGGTAAGGGTAGGACGAGCTGGCACCCCGTCCTACCCTTATTGTTCTAACACCGGAAGAAAGGGTTGCATGCGATTAACAGTGCGCTCACCAGGGAGAAAACTCATACTCATTGCAATACTCACACTCTTACTCTGCCTGCTGTTGTTCTCGCTATCAGGTTGGAGCCTGCTCAAACTCTACTCTGAGCAAGAGGCCAGAAGCGATGCCCTGGCTCACCTCACACAAATGCAACAGGCATATCGCACCCACCTCGTCTCTCTTGGGCGCAACCTGGAAAACGTCGCCAGCGTTGCCAACAGCACTCCCAACCAGCTGCAACAGGAGCTGGCGACACAGGCAATGCGCAACCACCTTGCGACTCTGGCGATTATCTCCCATGACCACCAACTCGTCATCCAGACCGGCACCATAGAGATGACAGAGCAGAGCCTGACGCCTGGCATGCTCCAGCTTGTTGATGCGGCTCTGAAAGGTCAAACAACAGTCGCGCTACAACCCGTCACGCTCTCCGACCCCGGCTCAACCAGCACACAATGGATGATCACCGCCGCCTACCCGCTACGCGATAAACAGCATGCCTCTTCGCGCGTCCTGCTGGCTCAGCAACCCATCGATAATTATCTCGCTCAGGACCTCACCCAGCAAGCAGAGACGGCGGCTTTCCTGTGCGTTGCGGGACGGGTACAGGCTACAACGGGAGCTACGACAAAGACCATGTTGATTGGTTCGCAAACGCTTTCCGAAGGACAGCTCTGCACACCCGATAGCTTCAATACGATCAATAGCACGCACCGCTACATTACATTTGCCCAACAAACTGCCGCGCAACAGCAACTGGCGAACAGCCAATCCCTGGTCA
>JAICIM010000537.1 GCA_025928885.1 Ktedonobacteraceae bacterium
ACATCGGTCAAACTTCATTCGACACAGGATGCGCTAATGATCAGTTTTAACAGATGAAACCGATAAAGTACTATATCATTCCCTACCAGATTGTAGATACTCAAGCGTTTTATTTCGTACGGCTTCGACGGTTGTGCTGAGGCTTGCCAGCAGTTGCGGGATGGTTCCCTGGTTTTCTCGTGTGAGGGCAAGCAGGAGGTGCGGCGTGTCTAGCTGCATGTGGTTACGTTGTTGGGCTTCGTCGGCGGCAAGATAGAGATAGGCCCAGGCGAGGGGCGTGAAGTCGAGATAGCCCTGCCCGACATGTTGCCCGCGTCCCATCTGGCTCTCGATCGCAGTACGTGTTTGAGCCAGATCAATGGCGAAGCCTTGCAGGATGGTGGCGGCAGGATTTTGCCCTTCATGAAGTAGCGCGGCCAGTAGGTGCTCCGGGCCGATGCGATCCCGATCCAGAAGATGAGCCTCCCCCTGCGCCAGATCCAGTACTTTTTGAGTTGTGTCGGTCAGATGATAGGTTCGCTTGAAGGCTTCAATGGCTGGGAGTGTCGGAGAAGCTGTTGCAGCGCTCTCGCCCTTTCCCTGTGAGAGAAGATCGAGCGTTTGCTGGCGAACACGCGCGAGATTGATGCCCATACTCTCCAGCACACCAGCAGCGATGCCCCTCCCTTCGCGTATCATTCCAAGCAGGAGATGTTCGGTGCTGGCAAGCGGCTGGTTGAGGCGTTGTGCCTCGTCGATAGCCAGTTCGATCACATGTTTGGAGCGTGGAGTCAGGCCAATCTCATGCAGTACAATGCGATCACCGCGTCCGATGATAAATTCGACGGCGCTGCGTACCTGTTCGAGTCTCATGCCAAGCCGGGCCAGTACCTGAGCCGCGACGCCCTCCTGATCACGCGTCAGGCCAAGCAGCAGGTGTTCGGTGCCAATATAGTTGTGTTGGAAGCGCCGCGCCTCTTCGTCAGCCAGGGTCAGGACTTTATGAGCCTGCTCGTTCAGTTTAGCCAGATGGATCTCTTTCCAGCTTTTTTTTGTTTCCTCTGCTGGTTTGCTTTCCTGCGACACTTCTTGTCCGGGTTCCAGGCTTGCAACGGGTGTTTGTCGCTGGCTGAGGAACTGAATGGTCAGGATACGAACCTTCTCCAGCGTTATCCCTCGCTTCTCCAGTAGCGGATTGCTAGAGTCAATCCCTTCACGGATCAATCCGAGCAAAAGATGTTCGGTGCCGATATAGTGATGGTTCAGGCGACGAGCCTCACCGATAGCCAGCTCGATAGTCTTTTTCGCGCTTGCTGTCAGGCCAATCTCTCCGAGTTTGATATTGTCGCCCGGCTTGAAGGTTGCTTCGATATCTTTGCGCAGTTCTGCCTGTTCGAGACCCAATGCCTGTAAGACTTTGGCTGCGATCCCTCCCTCTTCGCGGATCAATCCCAACAAGAGATGTTCGGTGCCGATATAGTTGTGCCGGAAACGCTGTGCTTCTTCCTGAGCCAGGCTGAGGACTTTGCGTGCGCGTTCAGTAAATTTATCAACAGGGAAGCGATTTGATGGAGGCGGATCAGTAGCGGGCATGCTGTATTCTCCTTTCGATGAGATCGTGGAGTAGCGCCTTTGACAGGAAAGTGAATATATTCTGATGGTGTCGCGAAAAATTCTATTGTAAGGTAGAATTGAGAAAGAGCTATTATTTTATAACACCACTTTACTATATCCCATTAGCCCGTAATTTGCAACGATTTTGTCTATTATTCGGCAGGATAAGCAAATAAGATGCGTGCAGACGATGGGCAATCTCTTTATGTTATGATGAGGAATTTTCGGAAACGCTTTGATTGCCGCTGTATCTCTACTTGACAGTGATGACCACGAGTATGAAAATGTACAGAGATATTCTTTCCGTCTACTTTCCGTCTGACCATGTTAAGGATGCTGGGAGGCGAGAGGTAAGCGGCAATGTAAAGAGACATCCACAGAAATTCTTGTAGTCATATGCAAACGGTGGCGTGTTACTCGTTGGTTTTAGTGAGCAGCTTGCTGGTGACATGGTGGCTCGGCTACCTTCAGACGTATGGAGAGAGAGCGCGTGGCCACGATCACTCGATCTCTCAACTGCGCCCAATTTCACAGACTGGTACATCAAGGTAAAAGATGATAGAAGATACGATGCAACAATTTCAGACGCCATCAACCGCTTCAGAGACGGCACAGCAGACCAGCGATACCACTGGTGAGCATGCCCCTGTTCAGGCGGCGCAGGCGATGCAGGAGGCGGCCAGGGCTGCTGAGAGAGCGCGTTTGCGGCAAGGCATTATGCATGTCCGCATCCGCCATTTTTATTGTACGCTGGAGGAGCTGTTTGATCCGACGCTCAAAGGGCTGCCTTTTGTCGTAGGAACGGGGCTGGGACGGCCCAACGAGCCGGGACGCGTGATCGATGTGTCTCCTGCGGCGATGCGTTTGGGGATTATTCCGGGGATGCCGCTGCGTCGCGCTCACCGTATTGCCCCACGAACCCGCTTTTTACCCGCCTCACACGAACATTATCAGCCGGTATTGCAGAAGCTGCGCGAGCGCTACCGGACCTATTCGCGCATCGTCGAGTCGGTTCCATTGGCCGACACGTTTATTGATTTACGCGGATGTGAGTTGAACTTTGAATCTCCGGTGGCGCTGGCCGAGCGACTATGCGCGGAGATTGCCGAGATGGGTTTGACCGCGCTGATCGGCATAGCGAATGGCAAAGCAATTGCCGAGCTGGCGGCCCTGATGAGTCGGCGCGATGGGCGACAGGGCGTTCTCTATATCCCGACTGGGCGCGAAGCCTCGTTTGTGCAGACGCTGCCCCTTTCCATGCTGTTGCAGCTACGCGCGGCGGGTACGGGCATGCCGGGAGCGTTGCCCGAATTGGCGGAACCGCACGAAGGCAATTCGTCGCACCCGCCCGAAATCGAGGGGAAGAGCGATCTGGTCGATCCGGTGGCGATTGCCGAACTGGTTGCGCATCTACGCGATTTTGGCATTACAACGTTTGCTCAGGTGGCGGTGCTCTCTGAGGAGGGGTTGATTCGCCGCCTGGGACGGCTGGGTGGCTGGGTGTTTCAGGTAGCGTGCGGAGAAGATAGCAGCCTCGTCGTGCCTGATGCGCCTCCGCTCAGCCAGAATGCGCGTATTCGCTTTCATCATGCCGCCGATGCCGATGAGACCTGTGCGGCCATTCGTCGCCTTGCCAACTACCTGGGCGATCGTTTGAAGGAGCAGCGGCTCAAGGGGCAGGCCATTGCCTTGATCCTCTGGCCCAATCGTATGCGCCCGGATACGCGCAAGCTGGTGATGGGCGAAGATGGCGAAGAGGTGGCGATTACCGCCGCTGAGGAGACAATCGGGGGCCAGATGATGCTCTCGCGCCATACCGACGAGGCCGATATCCTTGCTCATCACAGCCTGATGCTCTTTGCGCACGATCATCGCCCCTCGTTCCGCTACCTGCAGGTGCAGTTGCGCGTTGGCGATATCATCTCATCCATTCCAGCCTATTATCCCCCACCCGCCCGTTCGCGTGGCAAGCTGACCAGGAAATTAGAGCGGCCCACATGAGGCTGCTCGGTATTGTAGATTAGAGCCGCTCGAAGGCGCGTAATACCAACAGGTAAGGTATGGTGAGCAATGTATTCTCCTGTGACTCGTTTGTTGACGGTGCTTGATCTGTTGCAATCGCGTCCAAGCATTACAGCGGCCCAACTGGCCGAGCGTCTGGAAGTGAACGGGCGCAGTGCGCGGCGCTATATCGCGATGTTGCAGGATCTCGGCGTCCCAGTCGAGGCCGAGCGCGGGCGCTACGGTGGCTATCGCTTGCGCCCTGGCTACAAACTCCCTCCGCTGATGTGGACCGAAGAGGAGGCGCTGGCGGTCACGCTCGGTTTGCGGGCGGCCCAGCAGCTTGGCTTAGCCCGAACATTGCCGACGGTTGAAAGCGCTCTGGCAAAGGTCGAGCGCGTGCTGCCAACAGCCTTGCGTGAGCGCGTGCAGGCGGTGCAGGAGATGGTGGTGCTGGATGTCGGCGAGGCAGCATCATCGGCGCAAACCGAACATGTGGCGCTGTTGAGCATGGCGGCCTATCGCAGCCTGCGCACCACTATGCTCTATCAAGCGAAAGCTGGTGAGCAGACGGAGCGCCTCTTTGACTGCTACGGGCTGGTCTATCATGAGGGGAGCTGGTATGCCGTCGGCTACTGCCACTTGCGCCAGAGCTTGCGCGTCTTTCGGCTGGATCGCATGCAACAGGTGCAGCTACTTGAAGAGCGCTTTACTCGCCCACCCCATTTCGATTGCCTGACGTACGCTGTGCAATCGTTTCTGATGATGCCCTCGCGCTGGCTGGTTGAGGTTGTGCTGGAGACGACGCCTGACCAGTTGGACCGGCGTGCCGTACCCCCAACCTTTGCCTCGTTGGAGGAGGTTGAGGGTGGTCTGCTCTTGCGGGCCTACGACGATGATCTGGAGCATGTGGCGCGTTTCCTGGTGCATCTAGGTTGCCCCTTCCGCGTCGTACAGCCCCCTGAACTCCTCGACGCGTTGCAACAGCTTGCTGAAGCATTGATGCGCAGTGTCGAGCAGGCTAGAGCGAAGGATTAACTCTATTTATTCTGCACCTGCATTTGTTGCAGTTGAGCCAGTTCACGCCGACCTCGTGCCTCTAATTCCGCTTGCCACTCATCTTTGTACTTGCGCATCGTCTCCACCAGCGTATGGGCGATGGCGTAGTTGCGATACCATTTGTGGTTGGCGGGTACGATATACCAGGGCGCGTCGTCGGTGCTGCATCGGCTCAGGGCATCTTCGTAGGCTTTTTGATAGTCGTCCCAATATTTTCGCTCAACCCAATCGCCAGCTGCGATCTTCCAGGCTTTGTCCCGCTGCTGAACGCGATCCTGCAAGCGTTGCTTCTGTTCGTCGTAGCTGAT
>JAICIM010000262.1 GCA_025928885.1 Ktedonobacteraceae bacterium
CTCAACCGCTCCACAGACGGTAAGCGAATGAAGATCGTTGTGAACTCTTCAATGATGGTGGTCAGGTCGCCAACATTGAGGTCAGCAT
The DNA here is from genome assembly GCA_025928885.1 of Ktedonobacteraceae bacterium. Taxonomy (GTDB): domain Bacteria; phylum Chloroflexota; class Ktedonobacteria; order Ktedonobacterales; family Ktedonobacteraceae; genus JAICIM01. Next base: position 89 of record JAICIM010000262.1, read on the forward strand.
CAGCAATATTGTCTGTCATACAGCATAGTATATCACAGATTTATATAAATTATTTATATTACATTCTTATATAATTTCCGTGGCAAGCTATCGAAGAAAGCGAATTAGAACGTTACTTTCACTATCCGCTGCTCGCTGATAAAACCTGCTTTCTCGATGGCTCTCTTTGAAGCACGATTGGCAGCTTCACAGGAACAGATGGGTTTCCAGCCCTCTGCATAGCAGTGCTTTTTTAATTGCGTGAGTAAAAAGCTGCCGATGCCTCTTCCGCGATACGATCGAGCCACCACCATACCCAGATCGGCATATGGTGGCTGTTGCTGACTGGGAATACATTCCCCTGCTGCTATCAGGGTTTGCTGCTCATACAGGACAAATAATTCTCCACGATTGAGGCGAGTGTGCAAAAACGGTTCAATCCACTCACCCGGCCCCTCTGTATTTGCTTGATAAAAGCGTACAATGTCATCTAATTCTCTCTTTTCCGCTTTCCTGAAAAGGCTCTTGCCAAGACCTGACGATAGATCCCTGGATTGATGGTCTCGAAAAAGGTAACTATGCAGCATAATGTTTTTCTGCACATCAAGGCATAAAGAGAAATACAGGGGTTCTATCGTACTTACGAAGGCTTGCTGGATGCTGTAATGCGAGATAATCCAATGAAAAATCGCCTCTGCTCGATCCAGATAGTTGTCCCAAAGGTGGAAGCGCAACAACTCCTGGTGAGAACTGACACAGAAATATCCTGCACGCTGCTCCTGATCCTGTATTTCCCAAAAAGTTGCAGAAGCAATAATCGTACTTTCCCACATCCCATCCATAGGAGCAACCAGGGTGCGTAAGTAATCGTCCCTGAATTGCTGAATGGTATCGGGCTGCTCAAGTTGAATGCAGGTAATCATTGAAAGTGAGAGCCTTTCTATAAGCAGCAGTATCAGAAGGCAAGCGGTCTATCATCCCTCATTTTCTGGCTGCTCACTTGGTAGCGGCACTGAGGGTCGTTCCGCATCGGAGGCGGGCTGAGTCAATAGCTGTCCCCAGGGAATGCGCGTGGAGAGGCCGATATCGTGCAGATGAAAGGCATCGTTGTATTTGACCAGCCGCCAGCGCTCCCCGTTGCGACTCTCGCTTTTCTTCCAGTGCGTGATCGAGGTGTTGCGAGTCGAAAAGCGGGCCGGGGGAAGCGTCCAGGCACTCATGCGAAAGAAATAGAGAAACGAGCCATCAATTACGCCGCCATGACAGACCAGCACAATTGTCTTTCCTTCATGCTCGCGCACAATGCGATCCAGCGCAGTTCCCACACGCAGCATGAACTGTCCCCAGCTCTCGCCAGCCGGGGCCATCGGTCGAAAGGGCATATTTTCGTAATCCGGTTCGCCATAGGTCTCTCTGAAAGTCTCAACATCCATCCCTTCGGCCTCGCCCGGACGCAACTCCTGAATCTCGTCGTCGTGCTGCACCGGCAGGCCCAGAGCGGGGGCGATAATCTGCGCCGTCTGCAAAGCCCGGGGCAATGTACTGGCGATCAACACATCTGCCTTAAGCTCTTTCGTTGCCGCCAGGCGGTCATGGAGGCGCTGAGCCTGCACCACACCAAGCGGAGATAAGCCGCCGTCACCGACAAATCCACTGATTGCACTCATCGCTTCACCATGCCGAATAAGATATAAGTGGGTCATCAATCGGGTACTCCATATTTCAACTGAACAAAACAAATGTAATCTATTATATCCGATGCCCCGATCCCCAGGAAAACTGATTGCGTTGCACGAAATGCGAAATCTGATGATGCAAAATGCCACAACTTGATATATACTATCAGTAGTACATTTTCAGCGGCATGTAACATCTTGGCACTACTAAGGAGGAACCTGTGAGTCTTCTCTCTCTGGCGGGCAAAACGCTTATGATCATTGTCATGCTATTTCTCTTATCCCTGGCAAGAGCTATCGACTTTCCAACCCTTTTTACCGGTGCCGATGGGACGGGAATATCAAGCCTGCTCCTCTTTATCCTCACCGTGTTGGGTCTCTCTGTCATTGGCTACCTGCTTGGGAAGGGTGTGCGGACAGTGAAAAAACCAGTTGAAGCTTTTATCGCTACGTATATAGGTTCCATTTGCCTGGGAGGGATTCTTGCCCTCTTTGCGATTTTGAACATTCCGACTATCCGTGTCAATCTCAACTGGCTGGGAACCAACTGGTATAGCCCGCTTCTCGCCCTGTTGTTTATCGGCACCTCTCTTATGCTCGTCTTTCTCGCCAGTGATTAAATCGGTATGGGCAGGGAGAAACGCCTGGCTGCTAGCCATTCACCGGGTATTCTCCCTCTGCTCACACAAGCGGATTCGTCCCCCATCTATGAGCGCAGGTGCAACACCTCCTTCATAAAAGCTCCCTGATTGTCTTCACCGCTTCGCCCACGCCATTCTCCGCTGTAATCTTCGCCCCCAGTTCCGCTGCCCTCTCTTGCATAGCGCGATTGCTCGTCGCCTCAATCAATGCCGCTGCGAGATTGTCGGCGGTCAATCGTGCATGAGGAATCGGCCTGGGACCAGCGCCCAACTCATGAACGCGCCGCCCCCAGAAGGGTTGATCGGAGAGCATCGGCACAATCACGGATGGCACGCCCGCTCGTAGTCCCGCTGCCGTTGTTCCGGCCCCACCGTGATGTACAACAGCCGCCATGCGCGGAAACAGCCAGCTATGAGGCGCATATTTGAGCAAAAACACATCGTCAGGGAGATCAGCGGCCCCGATTCCTGCCCATCCACTAAGCAAGATGGCTCGTTTCCCCGCCCGCTTCACGGCCTCAAGGAGCAGGCGCGTCGTCGCTTCGGGCTGCCGTTCGTGCATGCTGCCAAAACCAATATATACAGGTTTCTCACCACTCGCCAGAAAATCTTGTAGCAACTGTGGAGCTTCCCACTCACGCTCATCATCAAAGACATAACCAGTGACACGATGCCGCGCCGGCCAGTCGGGAGGCGATGGTAGCACGGCACGACTGACCAGCAGCAACGATGGAGTGGCGTCGAGCATGGCATGATGTCTGGTCCAGTTCTGTTGCGGCAGGCCCAGATAGCGCGTGCGTAGTTGATTGCCGCTCCCACCCATCGCTCGCCACTGCGCCCAGCGCACCAGACCGCCAGCCCAACGATTATACGCGCCTGCCTGTATTGGCAACCATGCAGGTGGCGCTGGAAACATACCCGCAAATTCGGCGGTCGGAACCCAGGGCTGCATATTCACATGGATAAGGCGAACATCCTGCTTTTCAATAATCCCATTCACCAGTCCCAATATACCCTCATTCACCAGCACCGTGTCGCCAGCCTGCACACTCTCAGCAATCTCTCTGCCCATCTGGACCATTGTTTCCGTCATTGTGCGCATCCAACGCATTGTCTGAAGCAGATTGCGATTGTTGGCCTGTTCATCGAGCAACTTCTGAATGTTGAAGCTGAGTCCAGCAAAACCCAGTCCCCTGGCCTCGACCCACGCTCGAAAGTCCTCAGTCGCTACCAGCACAACCTCATATCCAGCCTGTTGGAGTGCCTGGCCCAGCACCACATTCGGGCGCACATCGCCCCATGATCCCGTCGCAACCATCACGATACGCATCGCTTTTTTCTCCCTCTCGCAGTCATGTGTTATAATGATTTTACTTGTTTATCCAGCAATCATTACTATTATTTTATTCATTTTACAAGTAAAAATCTTCAGTAATTTATCTTGATAAACAAGATAAATATATTTTAAACGGAGGAGATAAATTTGTCAAGTGCTTCACAGGGAAATCAGACAAAGGCCCGGGTAAAACTTGCTCGTGAATTGAGGCAGTGCTATGGGCTGGGCGCATCCTTCTTCCGGGCGGCTGCGGCTCGCATCGAGATGACCGATACCGATATCCAGGTTCTGGATCTTTTGGAGAACGCGGGTGAGGCGTCCGCCGGGCAACTTGCCGATCTGATGGGCGTGAGTACTGGAACGCTCACGGGCATCCTCAACCGTCTGGAAAAGGCTGGTCTGATACAGCGAGAGCGCGATCCACATGATGGTCGTCGGGTCATCGTACGATTAACATCAGGCAGGGACGATAACCACGAGGTTGGGCCGCTGTTTGCTTCCATCGGACAGGCATGGGAAGATCTGGCGTCGCACTATGACGCAGAGCAGCTTGCCCTCCTTCAGGAGTTTCTGCAACGCAGCAATACGATCGCTAGAGAGGAGATTGCCCGCCTACGAGAAGCCCCGGAGGGTGAAGAAGAGGTCTTCTCCGCGCCGTTAGAAGGGCTGACACGTGGCCGGCTCGTCTTCTCTTCCGGGATTACCCGGCTCTCCCTGCGTGCCGACGAGACGCAGGCAAATCTCTATCAGGCCCGTTTCGAGGGACCGCTGCCCAACGTTTCAGTCAAAGAAGGGGTTGTCACGTTTCGCTATCCGCGCTCTCTGGGAGTGGTGGACTGGCGACAGCGCGTGGCTGAGGTCGCGCTCAACGTGACGCTTCCCTGGCAGATCGTGATCCAGGGCGGGGCAGCTGCAATCAACGCGCAATTAGGTGACCTCGATCTCGTCTCTCTAGTTGTGAAAGGGGGACTCGGCTCAATCCAGTTGGAGCTACCTGCGCCCTCTAGCGTCGTCCCTATACAGATCAGTGGCGGTGCATCAGAGATCGTGCTTCACCATCCAGCAGGGGTTACTAGCCGTCTCCACCTCAAGGGCTGGGCCTCCGAATTGATTTTCGGCGATCAACGCTTTCATCAGGTGGGCAACGACGTACGGCTACAAAGTCCTGACTTTGATCCAACGGTCCCGGGCTTCGACATCGAGGTCGCTGGCTCTGCCAAACAGGTGACGATCGCCCCTCGTCAGGGCGAGCCGTCGTGACACCTGCGAGGAGATTGTTGCGTACCATAAAAAGCGACCTCTCTCTGGCAGGACGCTACATCTATTGCTGGCTGCTGTGACAGCGTTTATTCAAAAGAAAACGGTGAACAATGCTTCATCTAGCGACTTTCAATCTGGTGCATGTGCTAAGCACGTATGGATATTGGGCGGTGCTGGTGTGCGTTGCAATCGAAAGTACGGGCATTCCCTTTCCGGGCGAAACCATCCTGCTGCTGGCCGCCGTTGTCGCAGGCACAACACACCATTTAGCCATCCCGCTGGTTATTCTCGCAGCCGCCGCTGGAGCGATTATCGGCGATAACGTGGGTTTCTGGGTTGGGCGCGAAGGCGGGTTTCGCATCTTGCGCCGCATCGCCCGCGCTCTCCATCTGGACGAGCGCAAGCTCAAGGTCGGTATCTATCTCTTCCGCAAACATGGAGGGAAAGTGGTCTTCTTCGGGCGTTTTGTCACGGTGCTGCGTGCCTGGGCGGCATTTCTTGCCGGGACCAACCACATGCCCTGGCCGTCTTTCCTGCTTTTCAATACCCTGGGTGGCTGCATCTGGGCTACCATCTATGGCCTGGGCGGCTATCTGCTGGGCGAAAGCATCAACCGGTTCGCCGGCCCGGTCGGCACAGTGACCATCATCCTTGCTCTGCTCCTCATTATCGTGGGATTTGTCCTGCTGCGGCGCAATCAGCGTCAGTTGGAAGAGCGGGCCGAACAGGCCCTCCCAGGCTCGCTCGATCAGTATTAACTCTACGTTAGAGAAAAACCTCATCAGCGAAAACAGATCCCTGTGATGCGGATGCACAGGGAATGAAATCCTGCTTATCTTTCCCCTTGTTCAGCCTTACCGACAAGAGTTTTCAAAACGATATCTGGCTGAAACAACGAACCGGGTAAACGTACTAGCTGAATAACATCAAAGAAGGCTCGTACTATGGTATCGTCATAAGGAAGTCTGCTCATGAGACGATCCATGTACCGATCCATCAGCGGACTGAGCGCATTGCGTTGAGATCCCTCGGTAGCCGGTAAACGTGAATCAGTCGAGGTTGCTAATTGCCAGGGGACGGCAACTGTACGCGCCAATGCTTTCTGAAAGGTGGGAACCAGGCCGTGTAACGTCTTTCCTTGCTGCCTCGTTAAACAACTGTCAAGGATCTGCGCCTCCTGGAGAGCAACTGACATTCCCTGCGCATAGGTGGGGTTGAACGCACAGGCAGCATCACCGATCATCACCAGATTTTCTGGCAGCCGACGAAGCTGTTCATAATGAAACCAACGATTTTTCGTATGACGATACCCATAGATCTTTGTGAGCAGTCGCGCCTCCTTGAGCGCCGCATATAAGGATGGATCTGGCAAGCTCCGGGCAAATTCTAGAAAACCGGCCTCATCAATAGGTGGATAGTCTCGCCCTGCTCCATTTAAAGTGACAATCCACCGATTGCCCTCTATGGTGTGGAGTACGGCCCCACGCGCTCCCTGCTGAATGCTCGATTGTATCATGATAGTTTTCCAGTCACGTTCGGAGTCGGGACCCGGCTCATAGATAGCTGTAGCATAGCCCAGAAAGGCATCGACAACCACCTCAGTTGGAGGCAGAAACCCGGACACTTGCAACCAGCGGGGCATATTCGTGGAACGACCGCTGGCATCAACAACCAGATTTGCTTCAAGCTCTTGATAGCTTTGTTCCAATGGCGCTTGAGTAGTCCGCTCTCGGATTCTGACTCCAGATACAACTTGCTCTTTGGCATCTGTCAATAGACCCACAACTTCGTGTCCTTCAAGTATTCGTAACTGTGGGGACAGGCACAGTACTTGATGGATCTGCCACTCAATCAAGGCACGAGAACATGAATAAAGCGTTATCGATGAGGGGACGCGGTGTATACGCCCTTCTCCGAAGTAAATGATCGCATCTTTAAGGAGGTCTAAGGGAATTGCCCCCTGGGCCTGTAATTTCGTAGTAATACCGGGGAACAATTCTTCGAGGGCCACAAGTCCTGCCTTCAACATCAGGTGAGCGTGATGACCTTGCGGAACACCAGGACGGATTACTGGTTTTTCCGGGTAATGGTCCGCTTCGACGATCGTTACTCGTTCAAAGTGATTACAGAGGACACGAGCAGCAGCTAAACCTGCAATACTTCCTCCAATCACTACAGCATGTTTTCTATCATCGGATGTTGTATGAATACGCATAGATGCATAACCTACCTTCAATTTCGTAGTCGCGCGACTTTATCGCGCATACCCTCAATTTCGTAGTCGCGCGACTTTATCGCGCATGCCCGCTAAAAATTAGACATACTTATATGCGGTATGTCATAATCATAAAAACAATAGAGCCAAGAACAGCGACACGCGGCAAATCTGGATCGTATATCCAGACATAGATTAATATCAGGCCCCGTTTGTTTTCCTGGTGTCCAGAGTATAAACTATAAAGTATTCTCTACAGTCAAGTGTTTTATTAAGGAGTTTTCAATGCTTATTAATGATCTGGAGAAAAAGACCGGTTTAACACGCCATACAATTCGTTTTTATGAAAAGGAAGGCTTGCTTAGAAATTATATCCACCGGGGAGAAAATAACTATCGAGACTACTCCGAAGAGGCTGTTACCGTTCTTTTGAATATCAAGATATTGCAGGCAACCGGTATTACCTTAGCAGAACTCAAAGAGGTCATAGGAGCTGACGAGAGGCATGAGGTGACCTATGAGATGAAAATAGCCTATGTCCGCCAAAAGATGGCAGAGATCGACCAGCGAAAAGCGGAATTGGATCGCATACAAAGTTACCTCGCCAGCCTGATCCCCGTGTTTTATGCGGAAAAAGATCAATCCGTTCATTGTTATAACTGCATTCTCCCCGAATTCGATAAAACCCCTGACTGTATGAAGTAAGCCGACACGCAATTCAAAAAGAGCAAAATTTGTAATGCTTGAACATAAAGCTCCTTCTCCAGAAGCAAATACATTCACCCTCTATAGAGTTTATTGTTCGGCTTTTCTCGCAAAAAAGGGTTAACCATCATTACAGGGCGATTTCTTACAACGGCGCTCTCCCTTGTGCTAGACTGAGATATGCATGACCTTAAAAAGTTACGCACGTCGTCTGTATGCTTCTATTGCAATTTATGTACAGGAAAGGGGCTATTCGATGTATCTACAAGCCCATCATCTGCAAGTGATTGAACGCCTGAAAGAGCGGTTTCAGGACGATCCACGCTATCTGGCCCTGCTCGTGGGTGGCTCGCTCGTGAAGGGATGGGGTAGTGAAAACTCCGATGTGGATATTCTACTGGTCGTGACCGAGGAAGAGTACGCCCGACGCGTTGCCAGCGACGATCTGGGCTATCTTACAACTGACTTCTGCGACCATCCTGGGGGATATGTTGACGGCAAAATCATCGATGAAGCCTTTCTTCACGATGTGGCCCAGCGGGGTAGTGAACCGGCGCGAGCGGCCTTCATCAATGTCCAGATCGCTTTCTCTCACCTGCCCCATCTGGACGAACTCCTCAAACAGATCCCGGTCTACCAGGAGCAAGAACGCGAACAAAAGATGCATGCCTTCTATTGCCAGGTTCAGGCGTACCGCTGGTTTATCGGCGAGGCCGCGAAAAGGGAGTCCGTCTATTTGATGGCACATGCCACCAGCGAGATGGTTTTTTACGCTGCCCGCCTGCTGCTGGCCTACAATCGCCGCCTCTACCCCTATCATAAATGGCTGATGCAAGCCATCGAGGAGGCCCCGGAAAAGCCTGCCAACTTCCTTCCCCTGGCAGAGGCGTTATTGAAAGAGGGAAGCGTCGCCAACGCCGAGGCGCTCTGGAACTGCGTCAATAGCTTCCGCGACTGGCAAATCACCGATTCCTGGGGCGTCCGTTTCATGCACGATAGCGAATGGACCTGGCGCACTGGACAACCGCCACTGGCCGATTGGTAATGCCCGCTCTTTCGTAGTTGCGCGACTTTATCGCGCCTGCTCGACTCACGGGGTCCTCCCGCTTGTCGTAGTGGCGGGGGGGGGGGGGGGGCGGGGCCCGCGCCCGCACCACCCCCCCCCCCCCCGCCCCGCCGGCCCACGGCGCCAAAAGACCGCCGGGCAAAAGACAAAAA
>JAICIM010000409.1 GCA_025928885.1 Ktedonobacteraceae bacterium
ATATCCTGCGCACCGCCATTGCTCCGACCTGGACGGAGATTGGGCAACTTGCCGCAATCGCTACGATTCGGACGTTGCTCAACTACTTCTTACAGCAAGAGATCGACCGTGCAGCGGTGCGCAACCCCGAAACAGCGCCCCATGCGCCGCCAGCCGCAGGAATGAATACAGAACTCAGGGACAGCGAACATGTTCTTCGCTGATCCCTTCTCCCTCCTTGCCACGATCATCGAGTTCATTGGCGCACTGCTCATCTGCGCCTATATGCTAACGGCGCGGGTGGTGCTTGTGCGCACAAGCACCATCATCACTGCACGTCTGCTCGTCGCAGATGGCGCGATTATCGGCCTCAGCTTCAAGCTTGCCGGAACGCTGGTGAAAACAATAGAGCTGCATACCTGGCAACAGATCCTGATGTTCGTCGCCATCTTCGCCCTGCGAATTATCCTCAAACGCCTCTTCACCTGGGAACGCACCCACCTGCAAAAATAAACGCACTCTTCCTCAATTCAGCCAAAATTCAGCAACGTTCAGCGCTTTTTTAGTCGGGCGTGGCAAGATGCTGCAATCAGCATAACGAAAAGTGAGGAAAGAATTTTGGCAAGTGAATCATTACGTCGCCCCTACGTCTATGAGCTTGACCCTCTGCGCGTGGTAACGGCCTTCTGTGTCGTTGCGGTACATGTGCTTGGCTTCACGCTCGGTCTCAATCAAGACGATATCGGCGTGTGGATACAAAACGCGTTTGTGACTATTTTTCATTTTACCCGCTACGTTTTTATGTTCGTCACAGCCTTCGCGCTGGTCTATGTCTACATTGGCAAGCAGTTCTCGACGCAAAGCTTCTGGATCAAGCGCGGCGTCGCCATTCTGCTGCCATACAGCATCTGGAGCTTGATCTATACCATCTGGAACGCCTCATCGTTCTCGCCCCTGACGCTGCTCCAGAGCACCATCTTCAACATTTTGACCGGCAGCGCTTCCTTCCAACTGTATTACATCCTCCTGACCATTCAATTCTATATCCTGTTTCCCCTGTTCCTGCTTTGCTTACAGCGCGTCGCCCACCACCCCTGGTACGTGCTGGGTATCAGCTTTCTCCTGGAGATGGCTGTTCTGTACTTTGATTTCTACGTCCTGCGCCTGGGACCATTGCGCCTGACGCCCGCTGGCAAGTTCATCATTCAATATCAGGATCGCTTCGTCCTGATCTATCAGTTCTACTTCGTGCTTGGCGGCCTGACCGCCCTCTATCTGCCACAAATACGGGCATTTCTGATGCGTTCGGGCAAAGGAATCATCGCCAGCACAATCGTGGGACTGGCGATTCTGCTACTCAACTATACGCTTCAGGTGCTTGTCTATCACCAGCCCGCCACCGCCGTCTTGCAGCCGAGCATCGGCTTCTTTAGCCTGATCGTGATTGTGTTCGCCTTCTGGCTTGTCCATCGCTGGGCTATTGCAACGGACGAGCAGGGTCGGCCCAGGGGATACCATTTCTGGCACACGCTCTCGGATGCCTCCTTTGGCCTCTATCTCATCCACGCCCTGACGCTTGACATAACTCTCAGATGGATGGTGCCATTTCTGCCCGTCGTTGGGCGCGTCCTGCTCACCTATCTGGTCACAGCTGGCAGCGGCATCCTGCTCAGCATCTACTTCATGAAGACGCCCATCTTGAGCCGCCTGGTTGGGCGCGTCCACTCCGCAGAGCGTAAGACGCCCGCACCGGTACAGTCTATCGCCAGAGTGCGGCCAGCAACCAGCGAGGCCAGACCCGCTGAAGTTTCCTCACTGCGCGGTCGCTAAGGTGCCAGGTTCCTCCTCCCCTTGCTACACAATGCCGAGGAGAGGAGAAGCTATGTGCAGAGGTTGACATTTACCTATGAGCACCGCTATACTACTTATCAGTTGATAAAATACATGCTTTGCTTGCCGAGGCAAGGAGGCATACAAGAACCTATGGCCCGAAAAAATCATCTGCAACAAACGCACGGGGAGATTGAAGAGACACGGCAGACGATTCTGACCGTAGCCCATCGGCTCTTCATGCAATATGGTTATCGTTCCGTGACAACCCGCCAGCTGGCTGATGCCTGTGGGCTGACTCAGCCAGCCCTGTATCATCATTTCCCTGATAAGCAAGCTTTGTATCTGGCGGTGATTACGGAAGAGATCGCACGAGTCAAAGCAGCTCTTGAGCGCATCACGCGGCGCTCTGATACCGCGCCCGAACTATTACGCCACGTAGCCAGCTTCTTGCTCGGTCGCATCGAGTACGATCTCAGTTTGATGTTGCACGATGTTCGCTATGAGATGTCGTCAGAAGTACGCCAGCAACTCGACAAGCAGTTTCTCAACGGGTTCATCGTGCCTATTGCGGGCATTTTTGGACAGGGTATCCAGCAAGGACAGTTACAAAGCGTCGAGGAAGGAGGGCTGGCCCCTTTTTCTGCCGCATTCATGTTTATGAATATGCTCTCGTTCTTCACAAGAGAGCAACAAAGAAATGCGGCTACCTATTCAGGACCAGCATCTCCGACTACCTCGGCTGATGCTCTTGTACGTATCCTTCTTCACGGCATCGCCCGCAATGGGCAGCCCTGATTTTTTTTGCCCGTAGCTTATCAATTGATAAGTTAAAAATCTGGCACGAGGAAAGAAACGGCCATGTTGCTGCTTCTCTTTTCATCGAAAGAATGAAAGCTTTTATACGTTTTCTGTTGCTACACTGATCAAACGGGAGGGATGAACTTGAGTATCATCAAGAAAAGCGCCGCTCAACAGAGTGATGAGTATGAAGCGCCGTACAAGAGCATATCGCGAGAGCTACAACCTCATGTATTTACATGCAAACAGCACGAAGACCTCTTTGCCACACACGGCAAGACCTTCCATTTCGCAGCCCGCTTTTTCCCTTCTGCTTATCGCGAGGCGGTTGTGGCGCTCTACGCCTTCTTCCGCACGCTGGATGATCTGGTCGATGAACGCTCAGAAAACTGGCGTGCAGACGAGGTTCAGCAGGAATTAGCTGCATGGCGAGAGTGGCTGGACGGCGATCATAGCGCACCAGCTCCCCGCGAACCACTGGGAGCGACGCTGGCGGCGCTGTTGCAGACGTATCATATCCCGATCGATCTTTTTCACGATTTCCTTGACGGCCTCTCTGCCGATCTCGAACCACAGACGATCCAAAATTTTCGTGAGTTGCATCAGTATTGCTATCGCGTAGCTGGTACGGTCGGGCTGGCAATGGCCTATATCTTTGGCATGACCTCTCCCCAGGCTCGTATGGCGGCAATGCAACTGGGGATTGCGATGCAGTTGACCAATATTCTGCGCGACATTGGCGGCGACCTCAAAGCAGGCAGAACTTATCTTCCGATAAACGAACTCGAACGCTACGGCTCCTCCCGCGCTCATTTGCTTCAGCTTTACAACGCACAGCAAGGGCCAGATGACCGCTTCCGTCGCCTGATGCGCTATCAGATTCAGCGCACACGATACTATTATCGGGAGAGCCTGCATGGTGTCTGGCTGCTTCCTGTCGGCTGTCGTCTCCCCGTGCTGCTGGCCGGTCGTCTGTATCAAGGCATCCTCGCTGAAATCGAGCGGGAACACTACAACGTTTTGCACAAAAGGGCTGCGACCAGCCTCTTCATCAAGATACGCGAGGCGGCCATCGTCTTCTTCCTCGATCTCCTCTGGAAGCGTGGCGAGATTGCGGGCGCAAACGAATTGGAACTGCTCTATGAAGATTAAAGCACTGCTCACGGGAGTAGCTCTTGCCCAACTCTTGCTTGCACCGGGCATTGTTGCACGCCTGCTCAAAACTGCACGAGGAACCCGCCTGCCATCGCTTCCCACTTCTCAGCAGGGAGAGCAAGCCTGCCTCTCCATCATCGTGCCGGTTCTCAATGAATACACGCGCCTCACCCCTTGCCTGGAAGGGCTGCTCCAACAGGGCGATGAAGTGGCTGAGGTACTTGTGGTCGATGGCGGGTCCTGTGACGGGACACAAGAACTGGTCCGTACCTTTCAACGTCGCGATCCACGCATACACCTGCTCGATGCCAGCCCGGTTCCCCCCGAGTGGAACGGCAAAGCGTGGGGGCTACATATTGGCGAACAATATAGCGCTACCAGTTCGCACTGGCTCCTGACCATTGATGCTGACGTGCGTCCCGCTCCCAATCTGGTCCACTCGCTCCTGGCCTATGCCGAGCAAACCAATCTCGCAGCATTGAGCCTCGCAACGTTACAAGAAATTGCAGGCGTGGGACAGGGGCTGCTCCACCCGGCGCTGCTCACCACGCTGGTCTATCGCTTCGGCATTCCCGGCCATGTGATACGCAACGTCCATACGGTACAGGCAAACGGGCAATGTTTTCTCGTGCAGCGTGCGGTGCTGGCACAGGTGGGAGGGTTTCAAACCGTGCAAGATTCCCTCTGTGAAGATATCACGCTTGCCCGTCGGCTTGTTACTCATGGGCATGCCGTCGGCTTTTATGAAGCTGGTTCGCTGGCACGCGTTCGCATGTATGACCACTGGCGCGAGACATGGCAGAACTGGACGCGCTCGCTCCCCATGCATGATCGCTTCTCGGGCTGGCATACGCTCCTCGGCTGGCTGGAAATCCTGTTCGTTCAGGCGCTGCCGTTGCCGCTGCTGCTGTTTCTGGTCTTCACACAACAACGCTATCGCCCATTGCTTCTGCTCAACAGTATACTCGTGGCTCTACGCCTGGGAGTGTTGTCTGGTACGGCACGGGCCTATCAGCGCCGCCCCTGGTCATACTGGCTCTCGCCACTTTGCGATCTGCCCGTTGCCTATAAGCTTGCGACCAGCCTTTTGCGGCGGCGTCACCTCTGGCGTGGCCGCGTTATCTATCGCGATGGAGGGATGAGATGAGGACCCTGAAAATATTGCTCGTCTGCCATATTGCAGCGTTAATCTTTGGCCTGGGTGGCCTGTTGATCGCTCTGCCCCATCCTGAATGGTGGAATAACAGCGCGACGGGCGTGGCGGTCTTCAATTTTGGCATGAGCTACGCCGGTTCGCTGCACATCCTGTTTGGGGCGGCGACGATGTTCCTGTTTGGCCTGCTCTTCGTCGGCACGCGCAAAACGCTCACCTTCTTTTGCGCCTCCACGCTGATCTCCCTGAGCATGGAACTACTTGGCACCAGCACTGGCTATCCCTTTGGGCCATACGCCTACACCAATCTGCTCGGCTTTAAAATACTTGGTTTTGTGCCATACTCCATTCCACTTTCGTGGTTCTACATGGGTTTTGCCTCCTATCTGCTGGCCTGCCTGATCGTGAAACGGCTGGGCTGGCGACGGGCAACACTGTGGTCGCTGCTGCTGGGCGGCTATTTCCTGACCGTCTGGGACCTTTCGCTTGATCCGGCGATGGCCAGCGAGAGTTTGCCGATACATTTCTGGATCTGGTACAAACCCGGTCCCTACTTCGGCATGCCGATACAGAACCTGATTGGCTGGTCGATCACTGGCCTCTTCTATATGTGCGTGAGCCGTCTGCTCTGGCGCGGTCCCCTCGATGTTCAACGCATCACGGCCTGGCTCCCATTTGTTGTCTACGCTGCCAACTCCGGCTTTGCGATTGCGTTGACGCTGGGTGCTGGCATCTGGGAACCCGCCATTGTTGCACTGATCCTGGGACTCCTGCCCGCGACGCTGGCGTTTCTGCCTGTTGTCGAGCAAGGCAGTACAGCGAAATCTATCGTACATCACATGTCATATCTTACGATCCGCCGCATCGCCGATCTGATCGCCCGACGAGAGGTGATGAGCGAGGTGTACGGGCTGGATCACGTCCCCGAGCACGGCCCGGTGATGATCGTGGCTCGCCATTTCCATCATGCCTACGATGGCTGCATTTTATTGCAGGTGTTGCCGCGCCGCCTGCATTTCCTGGTCGCGCTGGACTGGATACAACAATACTGGTTACGCTGGCTGATGGAGCGGGCCTGCAATCTGGCAAACTGGCCCGTCATCTTACGCAAGGACAATCTAACGCAGCAGGCAAATGGGAAGCAGAGCGCATACAGGACAGATGAGGCGATGAGTTATCTACGCCGGGCCGCGACATTGACCGTAAAGCTTTTGCGTAATGGCGAAGCGCTGGTCATCTTTCCAGAAGCCTATCCCGTCATCGATCCAGCAACCACTCGCCCCTCTGTACCAACAGCGACAAGGCAGTCAGACGACGGCATGCTCCCCTTCCAGCGCGGCTTTGCTCAATTGATCAAAAAAGCTGAGCTGGATGGGAAAACGAACGTTGCCATTGTTCCCCTGGGTCTGCATTACAGTCGGGCCGGGCAATGGCATGCCACGTTGCGCTTTGGAGAGGCGCTGACCCTGCAAGATTTTCGCGATACCGCGCAACTGGTCCAGGTAGTTGAACAGCGTGTCCAGGAGCTATCACAGCCTCGTAAAGCATCTTACCAAACTCAGGAGGTATTGTACCATGACGCA
>JAICIM010000505.1 GCA_025928885.1 Ktedonobacteraceae bacterium
GCGTCTGAATGGAGGGGCCAACAAAGAGGAAGCGCTCATCAAACGTCTCGGCCATTGGCTGAAATGCGCGGCTCATGAAAATGATATTGAGCGGCTCGACATCGGTAAATTCTCTGGTAATCTCCTCCAGCGGATTTGCGGACGAGCTGGCCTGAAGCGCCTTAAACCGTTCCGCAAATTCCTGCCCACCGGGCGAACTCTGCATGCCAGCGCGGATATGTTTGAACAGGTTGAACTGCTCATTTGAGGCGTAAGTGGCACGCATAGCAATCGCTGGCACATGCAGTTCGTCTCGGATCGCCTTTGCCCAGCCACACATAAAGTCATAGAGGATGACATCTGGCAGCTCCGCACGCATGCGATCAATCACCTGTGGCGGAACGAACTTACGATCCTCCAGTATGAATATTCTTGGCCCCATACCGATATTGCGACCGCCAATACCGCCTTTTGCCAGTTCCTTGATCTTCGATTCATAAGGCTGGAAAGTGGCCCCGGTCGCCTCAATGGTCTCGCGAAACTCTTCGGTGAGATAGTAGCTGACCTGGTGGCCGCGCCTCACCAACTCCTGAACGACGGGCAGCGTTGGATTGACATGCCCCCACGCCGGTACATTGCAAAAGCTATATTTCGCCATAGGATTTTCCTTTCACTCGTCTATCTATTTTCATGACGATATATCGTATTCTCGTCAAAATAATCTACGTATAAAGGGTGCGGAGGTTTCCCATTTTAAAGATAGGATGATTTGCGGGTAACGACAACGATATAAGTCACATTTGTGGAGGCGTAAGGATCTGTATTCTCAATGATGAGATTGAACGCGGTAAGTAGTATAGGCGTCGAGAATACATTGTGCGATCATATCTGCCAGGGCAATATCAATCTCCCAGACAGTACGCTGACCGTTATAATGGCTGATATCAAGCAAGATAGATGGAGGCGCTTCCTGATATCCCTCCACGCGCAGCCGCATGTAACTGATCTCTGCAAAGACCAGCGTTCTGATCCGCTGTTGACGATACTCCACGACCCTATCGGGCAGCACAACCATCGTAGGTTTCGGCTGCTTGCCCTTCCTGCGCATCCTTGACCAGCGCATAAAAAAGATGAAAATAGTAAACAGACCAAGCAGAAAGAGAAGAATAAACCAGCTTAGTTGTTGCAGAGGTACCGTGAGAGCTATGCAAAGCGACAGGGAGGAAAATAACATGATCAATACTATAAGAAAAATCGTCAGGCGGCTCAGTACAGAGGTCTCATTGCTTGAAAAAACGCGCCAGATATTGGGATAATCTTCCTGCCATACCAGTTGTAAGACGCTATTGGGATCTGCTATGTGTGAGTCATGCTGTTGCAAGATTATTGCTCTGCCTCTCTTTTTTCATAGGGATATCCCGTCATCTACTATAGTGAACGTAGGGAAACGATCGAGATAAAGCGAGAAAAGCGCAAATTACTCGTAATCGGCCCGATCTTCATAGAGATCTTCGTCAGAGGTAGAAGGCGACACAGGGTAAGGCGGCGGGAAGAATGGGGTGCCATAAGGGCTGGGATCAGCTGGCTTTATCGTTTTCGTCGATCCTGTCGATTGTGTGGGCTGCTCTGGTAATACCGGCGATGGCGGTGCGTACGGAACCTGGGGTGAAGGTGCAGCGGTAGGTTCGACCTCCGGGAGCATCTCCTCCTGCTCACGATCTTTGCCGAGCAGCCCGCCAAGCGCTCCAAAACCAGCTCCCAATCCAGCATCCAGGCAAAGATAGAGGAATTCAAGCACAAAGAAGGGGGCCAGGCGCACGAGGGGCGCAATCTGGCCGCCCGGTTGAGGCTGTCTGGGCAGCAAGTAGATGAGATCGAAGAGCGCCACAAGCAGGATGCTGAACAGTTTCGAGATCAGAGCAGTCCAGAAACCAGCCAGCGTGCCACCAGCGACGCGTTGCGTCTGTCTGGCGACGAGCAGACCGGCGACCAGAAAGAAAGCGCAGGCAATTGGAAAGGAGAGCAGCGTCAACGTCCCGGACAATCCTGCCAGCACGGTTAATGATAGCACGGTAAGGAGCGTTGAAACGACGCCATGCACCAGCCCAACGAGCAAGCCTCGACGGAGCGCGGCCCTCCCTATTGATGGCACCGGTTGACGACGGTAGGTGAATTGCATATCATCTACGGTCCTTTCGCCATACGCGATCCAGGAAGAATTTTCCTCATTTTTCGACTTCGATTCGTCTTATTTTAGCACAGATTATTTTTCAATCTGCTTTGATTGAACATTTCATAGGCCATAAATGTAGGAACAAGTGCCGCAGATGGAAAGATCGTACCTGCGGCACCTGCTCCTATTTATAACTCGGCGAGCGGCTCAATGATTGACGGCTCTATTTGAGCAAGAAATCATCGGCATAGACGTTGCCCTGAGCATACCAGCCATGTATGTAGATCGTCACGCTGGTCTGTGAGGCTCCAGTTGTAAACGGCACGCTTAACTGGGTGTAGCTGCTGCTGCTTGTCCAGTTGGAAGCACCGTTCTGAATGCCGATATAGGCGTAAGAGCCGTTGACGTAGGCTGAGAGCGTGTAGGAGTGGTTCGGCTGAACAGTGATCGTCTGATCGCACTCTCCAGTCGTCGAGCTGCCCGGCGTCACCTGAAGCGCATACGAACCGCTATGGACAGGAGAAGTGACGGCTTTATCGGCAGAGTCACAGGTCCAACCAGAGAGGCTCCCCGTCTCGAAACCGGAGTTCATCACTAGATTACCACCCGGCGCGGGAGTGGGAGTAACGCCCGGTGTCGGCGTAGCAGTCGTCGTCTTGGTTGGTGTTGGCGTGGTCCCGGGTGTGGGGGTTGGATTGGTGCTGCTGCCACCACCAAAGACTTTGAAGAAATTGGTGAACGCATAAGTGCTTTGCGAGAGACCGCTACAGGTGGGAGATGCGGTGGTTGAGCCAGCGCAGCCGCCATTGTCGCGTGAGATCGACCAGAAAGCCAGTTCACCTACGCCATTTGCTTGAGCGAAAGAGAGCACCTCCTGTGCATTGCTCAAGCTAAAGATCTCGCCAGCACTATCGTTCTGACCAATCATCGGTGTGATACCGACCATCGCCCACAACTGGCTGGAAGACTTCGAGGGATAGATGCTCTGCAACTCCGAGTGGAGGCCATTGGCGGCGCTGATGGACGCCTGCCCCATCTGGCTATTGGGCGAACCATAATCCATCGTCATGAGGTTGACCATGCTGATATTCACGCCCTGTGAGGCTGCGTTGCTCAGCAGGCCAAGACTATCGCTGAGCAGGCCAGTGGTGGCCGAAGGGAGCGTGAACGAAATCGCGAGGCCGGGATTCGCCTTCTGAAGAGCAGCCAGGGCGGCGTTGCGGCGCGTATAAGAGGCAGAATCGCCCTGCGCTCCACCCTCAATATCAAAATCGAGATGGTTCACATGATATTGATTGATCACCGCCTGATATTGAGCCTGTAAACTGCTCACGCTGGTACAGACCTGGGCTAATTCCTGGCCTGCCTGCCCACCGAAAGCAATGATAACATCACCACCCTGGTCACGGATATACTGAATATCGCTATCCAGGTGGGGCAAATAGGTGCTCGTCTGGTTGAGCGGAATAGTGCTAGCCCATTCAGCATTGCAGCCGTTGGAACCGATAAAAGCTAATGTGTAGTACTTTTGTCCGGTACTCTGCACAACCGTCTGTAGGGTTGCACCATTGAGAGTTACATCTACGTAAGGGGTGAAATAGGAACCTGGAACGCCTGCCGCGTGCGCACGGGGAAGAGTGTTTCTGAGAACAACTCCAGTAGCCAGCACGCCGGCAATGATCAAAAAGCTGGCAACGGCAAAGATAGCCAGTCGTCTTGACGACCTCATATAGCTTTCCTCCTTGAAAAGTATGCTCGAAAAACATTTGATGATTTTCAACTTCCCTGCATTGCATTTCGAGACTCTACCATCCAGTCTAGCTATCCCCCAACAAACTTGTCAACACATCTAGACCACTATACCTATATTTTGGCATGATAGCAGCAAAAAATTAACCTGACGAAAGCGTTTACCGGGCAAGCAATGGCATTGCAACTGGTCTGAGACGAATAATACCTGACATATATAGTAAACGGTTCGAGATTATCTCCGCCAAACAGCAGGGAAGAGCATTGCACATCTTTGATAAATCAGAGGATAAATAGGGGGTGACAGTAGAACGTAACAAATAAAGCATGTAAGTTTCAAGGATGTCGTAGTCGCGCGACTACGACATCAGCGTTACATACTACATCCTATCGGGACTCATTATGCTCGCACAACTCGTGAATCGATTCATGTCAATGATTAAATATTTGAGACTACTCGCTTATTAACATGAATCGTTTTCAGATGGCAGGCTTAGACCTGGACCTCCTCGCGTAGCCAGGATGGCATGACGCCCCACAGATTGAGGGCGGAGGTACGAGTATGCCAGAGGCGTGGCGCGATAGTCACATCGCGATCATGATATTGTTGCAATCCGGCGGATAGCTCAATATGGAGGCCATCGGGATTGGCAAAGCGCACGAAGAGATCGTTGCCTGCTCCGTGTCGTCCCGGACCCCAGAGGATCTGGACCTCTCGCTCATAAAGCATATCGGCCCAACGCACAATATCGTTGTTATCAGCAATGGTAAAACCGATATGATCGATTCCAGGCTGACCTTGCGTAAACATGATGGTATGGTGGTTCGCATTGCAGCGCAGCCAGGCACACTCACGCAGCAGCCAGTCGGAGATATCGAAGCCCAACGCCTCAGTATAAAACTCAACCATCTCTTCCAGCTGAGGAGTATTGAGTGCAATATGTTGGAGCACCTGTGGGCGGAGAGACGAGCGGCGCGTATGGGTTGTGCCGAGCGGCGGGATCAGTTCGTCGGTTGCGACGGTGACAGCAATACGGTTGCCATCGGGATCGCTCAGCCAGAGCGCATCGCCCTGTTCCAGTTCGCCTTCACGTGGTCCAAAGACTACCTCTACCCCTGCCATCTGGAGGCGAGCCGCCAGAGCAGCCAGTTCTGCATCGGTGTCAACCGTAAAAGCCAGATGATGGAGCGGAGAGCGGACCACCGGCTTGCGCCCATTATTCACAATAGGGCGATTATCATAAAACAAGCCCAGACAATAGGGTTCATCATCCAGGGCGAAAAAGAGATTGGACTCTTCCAGATCAAGGTCAGCGGGGGCATCAGATGTCGTGCGCAGATCAAGCCCCAACACCTGGTGATAGAAACGCGCCTGGAGCAGTAC
>JAICIM010000666.1 GCA_025928885.1 Ktedonobacteraceae bacterium
CTTGAAAAATGCTTGTGATTGAACCTCTTTTTTGTTATTCTTACACCAGATTTGCGTGATCTGCCTTTCCAAACAAGACTCCTTGCTGCCAGATTGTCGTGAGTATCGGGTTTCATTGAAAGGCAGGCGATTTTTGACGAGTGATAAGAAATACTTGAAACGAGGACATCTTTTGTGCAAATACTGGAAACACAGCGGCTCAAGCTGCTCCCTTTCACGCTGGAACTCAAGAAGGCAACACTGACCGACAGGGCCAGGCTTTCTGAGATGCTAGCGGTTGAGATTCCTGCTGCCTGGCCGGGAGCTGATTTGTTGGATGCGCTGCCTTTTTTTATTGAAGTCATGGAGAAAGACCCGGCAGCTCTTGTCTGGGATGGCATCATTCTCCATAAAAATGAGCAGAGAGCTATCGGCGGCATCGGGTTCCACGGCGGACCGGACGAGGCAGGAATGGTAGAGATAGGCTACAATATCATTCCTGAGTATGAAGGGCAAGGATATGCAACAGAGATGGCGCGTCGTGTCATCGACTGGGCTTTCCAGACACCCAATATTCAGGTGATTACTGCTGAATGCCTCGATGACAATATCGGTTCCATCAGAGTGCTCGAAAAAGTTAGGATGCGTCGCCTCGCAGCGGAAGGCAATATGCTCAAGTGGGAGCTACGGAAGTAGATAGATAACCCACCACTCATGCGAGATTGCACCGAAGAGACTTGCTCACGGATTGTACAACAAGTGTGGAGGATGGACAAAGCCACCTCCCTGCTGAGTGAAAACTCGTTGCACAACCCGTGGGCATGATAGATTTTTCTTTTAAGTATCTCGTATAGCCTTAATTCGCATCATAATCTAAATTTCTTCATCAACGGCACTCCCACGCTATCCAGTATCCTCGCCAGCACGGTCCAGCAGAGGCGGCGATGCCAGGGCAGGTGCTGATCGTAGACGGCGCTGTATTCGATATCGGCCACCGCTCCACGATTGCGCTTGAATTGTGCGGCCCCGGAGCTTTCATGCAACACATGTCCATTATCCTGGGCAATGAAGAAGAGCAAGGCCGAGAGCATGCGGTAAAGACCAACCTCTAGAGGCAGGTTGGTATCGTAGCCGAAGAGCGGCGTGGTCATGATCCCATTGCGACAGAAGTAGCCCAGCACGGCATCAACGCGGCCATCCTTGCGCAACGCCATCAACTGCAATATCTGTTCTTGCAGAGCGAGGCGAATAAAATGTTCGTTGAACATCGGATTGCAGAGCGAGTATTTTTGCAGGTAGAGCATGTTGTAGATCTCGACGATGCGTGGGATATCCTGCTCCTGTAGCTCGTTCGCGCTCACAACACTATAACCATGTTTCTGTATCAGCGCTCGATCGCGTTTGAGCAGCCAGCGGGCCTTTGAGGATATACCATCGCTTTTCGCTGGCTCGACCAGATAGATCTGGCGGCTGGGAACGAGACGGCAGCCGAGTTGTCGAGCAGCCTCAAGTAGAGAAATATTCGTATAGCCATTGAGGGAGCGCAAAATCAGGCTGTGTTGAGGGAAGCGTGTGCGGAGAAATGAGAGGGCTGCTGCCAGCTGTTCGGGGCGCAACGCTGGATAGAGGTTGGTAGAGAGCAGCCAGTTATTGATATGCACCGTTTTGTTGATGCGACACCATTTGCAAAACACGCCGAAGCAATCGATCAGCATTTTCAAGGCAAGCTTGAGCCAGCGCTGTTGAATGAGGACCAGTTCTTCTTTCGCATAGGTGACATAGTGCGAATAGGGTGAGCAGACGTACGAATTAGCATACTCCTGTTCATTGATCGAAATGGGCAGCACGATCTGCTCGTCGATCAGCAGGGCCATGTAGCGCGTCGCGACGTTGGCGATATAGTGGGTCGGGCCGTGCTTGATCAGCGGCGTGAGGTAGGCTCTCGCGTAAGCGCCATCAGTTGTATCGGGCCAGGGAAGCCGATCGATTGTTTCGGCATCAAAGAGACGAATGGTAGCTGTGGTCAGAACGGTGGCTCCTCAGTTGGTGATCTTGCAGACATCGTAGCAACCTCATCATTATACACGTACAATATCGTTGCAGACTAAGCGGCTGGTAAGATCGGCTGAGAGCAGCACGCCTGGAATACCCGCGCCTGGATGGGTGCCTGCTCCCACAAAGTACAGACCATCGAACATGTTTGAGCGATTGTGAGGACGGAAGTAGGCCGATTGGAGCAGGGTTGGCTCAATCGAGAACGCG
Organism: Ktedonobacteraceae bacterium; assembly: GCA_025928885.1. Classification (GTDB taxonomy): domain Bacteria; phylum Chloroflexota; class Ktedonobacteria; order Ktedonobacterales; family Ktedonobacteraceae; genus JAICIM01. The sequence goes on from JAICIM010000666.1 coordinate 2,242, forward strand.
GCCCCCTGATGGCTGCGCAACTGCGAGGCAAAATCGAGCGGCGTAAACATCTGCTCCGTAACGATGTTCTCTGATAGCCCGGTCAGCCCGCACTGCTGCTCTAAAAACTGGATGATACGATCGCGAAACGCTGGTGTCTCTCGCGTCCAATCGATGCCATGTGCCAGATTGGGAACCGGGGCAAGCACATAGAGGCTTTCACAGCCGGGAGGGGCCATCGTCGCATCGGTTCTGGTTGGCGTATGCAGATAGAGTGCCAGATCAGCAGGCAGGCCGCGCCCGTCAAAAATCTCATGGATCAATTTGCGATAGCGCTCCGGCATGATGATCGTGTGGTGGCGTAGATGCGTATACTCCCGCTTGACCCCAAGATAGAGCAGGAAACAGCTCATCGAATAGTGGTAACGCTCGATGCTTCCGGGGAGGTATTCGCGCGGCAACAACTTGAGATACGTCTGGGCCACATCGCTATTGGCAACAACTGCGCCGGCTGAAAGGGCTGTCCCATCCTGTAAACGCACACCTTTTGCTTGTCGTTCTTTGAGCAAGATTTGTTCTACGGGCGCATTGTAACGTACCTCGCCACCCAGCGAACAGAACAGCTTTTCCATCGCCTGCACCAGCGTATACATGCCGCCGCGTGCAAAATGGACGCCTCCTAACCGTTCGAGATAGGGAACGATGCTATAGATCGCACTGGCTCGAAACGGGTTTCCACCGATGAAGAGCGGATGAAACGAGAAGACCATGCGCAGGTAGGGGTGACGGAAATAGCGCGAAACGAACGAATAGACGCTGCGATGCCCTCCCAACCGGATCAGTTCGGGCGTGACCCGCAGCAGATCGCCCATCGCGAGAAAGGGCTGTCCTGCCAGATCAACGAATGCTCGCTCATAGATGTGTCTGGTTTCAGCAAGAAACGCTCGATAGCCCTGTACGTCGCGCGGCTCAAAACGAGCAATCTCGGCTTCGTCCTGTTCGGCGATTCCCCAATAGTCGAATGAGCGTCCATCGGCGAAGAGGATACGATAGAACGGACTGAGCGGGATCAGCTCGACATCTTCACGCAGGTCGCGCCCGGCGAGTTGCCACAGTTCCTCTAGCAAATGCGGCGCAGTGATCAGCGTTGGCCCCATATCAAAGGTGAAGCCCTGATCCTGAATTTGTCCCGCTCGTCCGCCTGGATGTTCTCGCGCTTCGAGTAGCGTCACGGGTAGGCCCGCTGCTTGCAACCGAATCGCAGTTGCCAGCCCGCCAAAGCCCGCACCGATCACGATAATGCGCCCACCGTCAGATACGTATTTTATCTGCAAACCATTATGAGATGTTGTCTGTTTCTTTGATTGCGTCATGGTACAATACCTCCTGAGTTTGGTAAGATGCTTTACGAGGCTGTGATAGCTCCTGGACACGCTGTTCAACTACCTGGACCAGTTGCGCGGTATCGCGAAAATCTTGCAGGGTCAGCGCCTCTCCAAAGCGCAA
>JAICIM010000134.1 GCA_025928885.1 Ktedonobacteraceae bacterium
ACGCTGATTGGAGCTACGACCGAAAATCCCAGCTTTGAGGTCAACGCCGCCCTGCTCTCGCGTTCGCGCGTCTTTACGCTGAAGGGTTTGACGGAGGAGCAGTTGGCGATGATCTTGCGGCGAGCACTGGAAGATAAAGAGCGCGGTCTGGGCGACTCTGGCCTGACCATCGACGAGGACGCCTTGTTGGAGATTGCCAATTTTGCCAATGGCGATGCGCGTACAGCCCTGAATGTGCTGGAACTGGTGGCGCAGGGGAGTCTCAGCGCGGCGGAGAAAGAGGGCGATGCTGCGCAAAAGCATATCACGTTGCCGGTCGTTGAGGAGGTGATGCAACATCGTGCGCTGCTCTACGACAAGAGTGGCGATCAGCACTTCGACGCCATCTCAGCACTGCATAAGTCGTTGCGCGGCTCAGATCCCGACGCTGGCCTCTACTGGCTAGGGAGGATGCTCGAAGCTGGCGAAGATCCTCTCTACATCGTGCGCCGTTTGATCCGTTTCGCCTCTGAAGATGTTGGCATGGCCGATCCTCAAGCTTTACTTGTGTGTGTGGCGGCCCAGCAGGCGGTTCATTTTGTCGGGTTGCCGGAGGCGAGTCTGGCGCTGGCCCAGGCAGTGGTGCATCTGGCGACGGCTCCCAAAAGTAACGCATTGGAGGTGGCATACGGTCGTGTGCTGGAGGATATTCGCAGCGGTCGCAACGATCCCGTGCCGCTCCAGATCCGCAATGCGCCTACCAAACTGATGAAAGACCTCGATTATGGCAAAGACTACAAATATGCCCACGACTACTACAAAGACATGCAGATAGAGGACCCTGAGAGGCCGCCTGCGACCAAATTGCAGGAATATTTGCCGGATCGCCTGAAGGATAAAAGGTACTACGAGCCGGGCTATCAGGGCAAGGAGGCCAGCATCAGAAAGTGGTTGGATAAGCGACGAGAAGGGCAATAATGAATATTTCTGAATTACCTTCTTGGTATATCATAGACAATAGAAGCGGTGTTCACCGGTAATAATCGCATATTTTAATTTCAGTGAGGATTTATGGAAACTAGTCAGACACCAAAACATCCACTGGCTGAAATCTTTGGGTTTCCTGCCAATAATCTTTCCACAGATGCAGATCGATATAGAAAACACAAGTTATGCCCATTCAATAATAAAGTCCCTAACTGTACAAAAGATAAAGCTGAAAATCCTCTAGGTGTTTGCAGCGTGTATGATGGTTCGCGTGTCGTCGTAACTTGTCCGGTTCGTTTTCGTCAAGATTGGCTTATTGCCGAGGATGCTGCCAATTTCTTTTTTCCTGTTGATTGGTCCTGGACTTCTCTTACTGAAGTTCGTATCAATGATAAATATGGGCGTTCAGCAGGGAATATAGACGTGGTGTTGGTCGCTTACGATAAGGTAGGTCGTATTCTTGATTTTGGTTCTCTTGAAGTCCAGGCTGTCTATATTTCAGGGAATGTTCGTACCCTTTCGAGTACTACATGCAAAGTCCAATAGAGAATGCCAATATGGATTGGACTAAAAAGCGCAACTATCCACGTCCTGATTACCTCTCCTCATCCCGTAAACGATTAGCTCCGCAACTTATTTATAAGGGTGGCATCCTGCATGCCTGGAGAAAGAAAATGGCGGTAGCAGTAGACAGCAACTTTTTTAACACTTTACCAGCAATGGATCAGGTGGCTGCAAATGAAGCAGAGATGGCCTGGTTAATCTATGATCTTACACTCGATACACAACAGAATCGCTACCAAATGGCCCTTTCCCGGACAGTGTACACAAAATTTAATGCGGCGCTAGAAAAAATCACAAGAGCAGAATCGGGCAACGTTCAGGATTTTATCGATCAGTTACAGGAAAAGCTGGATGAGAAGCTGGAGAACAGCAATCCTCCTGACGCTCCGACCTTTATTTGAAGGATAGATACTATGAGCCGGGCTATCAGGGCAAGGAGGCCAGCATCAGGAGGTGGTTGGATAAGCGACGCGACAACTAAGAACCCGTCGTCTCATTCGTATGCCCCCGCCGTTCAGTGCGTCTCGGATGCAGATGCTTTTTCCCGTCCTGGGGATAAGGTTTGTGCGATTCGTCGGCCTCCTGCTTCAAAAAGACCTTTTCTTCAAATTCTTCGAGCAGCTTTTCGCAGCGTTCGATGCTCTGTAGCGCCTCTTCGCGGCGGGCGGCACCAAACCAGTCCCGCTCAACTGCGCGGTCGTACCAGCGGCGAATCTTGTCCAGTTCCTGACGAATCTCTTCCGCCTCCGCATAGGTGAAGTTCTGACGGAACGTCTCAAACTCAATCTCTTTGGTAAAGTTGATATCGCAATTTTCGATGATCTCGTCGTATTGGAGATTGCTCTGAGCAATAAAGCCGTCAACGATCTTGGTCTCTTCTTCGGGTGGCAGCGTCGTAAGCGGCAAGAGATGATAGTTGCCGCCTAGTTCGGTGATGCGCTCAGCAATCTTTTCCAGGACAGCCAGCAGCGGCTCTCTATGCGGCAGGATGCAGACGCTCTGTTGCAGATAGAGCGCTCCTGTCCGCTTGAGTTCGCGCCAGACGCTGACACGCGCCGCCGAGGGCTGGCTGGGAACCTGATAGATCAACAAAATATAACTCTGACTATCCATGAAATATGCTCAATTCTGTTATTGATTATCGACTTTATTCTATCATGGCCGCAAAACTCCCCCGTGCTTGCCACCGTATAGAAAGTACTCACTCTGGTCGGATATTTTGCACATAGTTTCTGATCTGTAATGGCAAACCTGTTACAAGTAGCATCTGTTACAAACAACATGTGTTACAATAGTAGGAGATCATAGAAGTTGTCGTTTCTTATGAGGACTGCTGACGTTGCGACGCCAGCAGAGTTGTGTAATCACCTGTATTATATTGTATTCCCGGCTTTTCAAACAATTAAGGAGGTAGATCGTATGCAATGGGCTGTTGCCGTCGCAGCATTTCTTGCTTCGGCTGTAGAGTTTGTTGAAGCTTTTACGATTGTCCTTGTGGTTGGCGTGACGATCAACTGGCGGAGTGCGATTGTTGGCACGCTTGCCGCCGTGGCCGCTCTTGCGCTGATCGTGGCCGTTTTCGGCGTCACCCTGATTCAATATATCCCCATTGATGCGTTACGCCTCGTTGTGGGATTTATCCTGATTTTGTTCGGCTTGAAGTGGCTCAAAAAAGCACTGTTGCGCTACAGTGGTCTCAAGGCGCTGCACGATGAAGAGGCGATCTTTGAGGAGACGGTGGCCGAGTTACGAGCAAAGGGAGAAGTGGTCTCATCAGCCTTGCAGCCAGCCGCCGTTGCGCTCGCCTTTAAATCTGTTTTATTAGAGGGGTTAGAGGTCGCGTTTATCGTGATCACGTTCGGTAGTAGCGCCACCATTGCAGCCACAAATGGCGGCTTGAACGGCATCACCTCTGCTGCCCTGGGTGCCACACTGGCCGGTCTGCTCGTGATTCTTCTTGGTGCGCTGGTGCGTGCTCCCTTGACACAGGTACCGGAAAATACGCTCAAATTCATCGTTGGCGTCATGTTGACGACCTTTGGCACCTTCTGGACCGCTGAGGGCTTTGGTGTTGCGTGGCCCCTTTCCGACGCCTTTCTGCTGATCCTGGCTGGTATCTATCTGATTGCATCGTTCGCAATCGTGCAGTGGCTTAAGGGGGTGAAGCAACAACAGATAGCGGTAGCAGCAGCCAATGTTGAGCAGTCATAAGCTGTTCAGGAAGGGAGCTTTGTGACGTGAAAGTCATCAACGCTGTTTACAACTTTATCGTCGGAGACTGGATTATTCTCTCCGGCATCGTGCTGGCCGTGCTTGTGCTGGCCCTGATCCACTACGCCATCCCTGCCCTGAGTCCGTTCTCGGGCTTTATTCTGATCGTTGCCGCGCTGCTTGTGCTGATCGTGACGCTCAGCCGCGAAGCATATAGCAAGCATAGATAACAAACAAGCAATAAGAGGGAATTGTATGGACGCTATTTCAGGTCCATACAATTCCCTCTTATTGCTTGTTTGTTGTGATGATCAGTATGCTATAAACATCATGAGTGATATGCATGGCATTCCTATAACCGAAGTGGCTTTTGAAAAGCTGATCAGTGCTGAAAGCTCATATCGTTATGAGCTGATCGACGGCGTGGTCTATGATATGACTGGCTCAACGCCGGAGCATGCAGATCTGACCTATAATGTGGCCGAACTGTTTAAAACACAGCTTGGTAAACAGGGGCCGTGCCGTGTGTATCAGGAGCAATATGTGTTTATCCCTGATCGGCCAGCGGTGATTCCAGATGTTGTGGTGACATGCAATGTGGCGGATCGCGATAAAGATCAGCGTCTCAAACCGTTCAAAGTGCGCTCTCCGCTGATTGTTGTGGAGGTGCTTTCCCCCAGTACCGAACACTTCGACCGCACCGAGAAGTTTGACCGCTACAAGCTATGCCCATCGCTGGCCGTCTATATCCTGGTCAATCAGGAAGAGCCACTGGTTGAAGTATATCATAGCTCCACGCATTGGCAGCAGGAGTATTATACAGGGCATCAAACGATCCACCTCGATCAGCTTGATCTGGAATTGTTGCTGGATGATGTGTATGAGGGCGTCTTGTAGCCTCTTCTTCAAGAAGCACATTTTTGTCGTAGTCGCGCGACTTTATCGCGCTGGGTTCGGTTTGTAGAATGGTACGAGGGCGCGATAAAGTCGCGCGACTACGACAACATGAAGATCCTGCTATACATTGCCAAAGATCATTATCGAGCGATTGAGATAGTACATGTATATATATATCAGCGATACAGAAAATAGCCCGCAATGCCAGCCAGTGTGAGAATAATGAATATATTGATGCGCTGGTTCAGGGCCAACCCGAAGGCAGTTGCAGCGATCAGCCAGCCTCTCCAATCGGTGCCGGGCTGTTGCATGATTGCCCAGACAACCGTTAATGTGATCCCCACCACTGACAGCGAGATACCACGCATAAAGCCTGGCACCCAGCGCTGATGTTCGATGCGGTGATAGCCTGCGGACACGAACAGCACTAGCAGCGCCGGGAGCGTGATGGCAATCAGGGCCATGAATGCGCCCAGAAAGCCGTATGTTAGATAGCCCAGGCTGATCACCCACAGGCCGTTTGGTCCGGGACTGATCTGTCCGATAGCGATGGATTCGCCGAAATCTCCCTCGCCGGCCCAGCCGTTGCCGATGAGGTCCTGATGCAGGCTGGGTAAATTGCTGAAGCCGCCAGTGGAGAAGAGCGAGGCTTTGAGGAAGAGCAGGAAATAAATGAGCGGGTTAATCATGGCCTTCCTCCTCGCCGATCTCGCGGCTGACCGCGATTTCAGGCGGGGTGCGCCATGAGGTGAAGAACAACATGCCCAGTAGCGCCATTGCCAGCAGCACCGGGATTACCGAAATTTTGAAGATAATAATTGTTGAGGCGCACAGCAGAATGATGGCCGCGCTCATAACGAGTCGTAGCCAGCCCTCTTTTCTGGCAAGTTCGATCAGCGGTTGAGCGAAACGCACTCCAACCACCAGCATAATACCGCCCGATGCCGGTATCACTCCATGCACAATTGCCTGCACGGTCGGCAAATTCTGGATCAGCTGAAAGCCCGCCGCGATCAGACAGGTGATCAGAGAGCTTGGCAGCAGCATGCCAGCCAGAGAGGCCACGATCCCCTTCACCCCTCCCAGCTTGCGCCCGATCAACACGGTCAGGGCCACCAGATTAATACCAGGCGTAAAAATACATAAGTTCCACGAATGCGCGAACTCTTCCATTGTCATCCATCCGTACTTGTCGATGAATGCTCGCTGAATGAGCAAGACGGTGGAGGCACCGCCGCCAAAGGATTGTAGTCCGATACCGGCCCAGATCCGAAACAGTTGCCAGGCGCTGGGAAAAGGTGTCTGTGCTTTCATGCGATGGGTTCCTGTTGTCCTTCCAGATAGAGAATGTTTACTTTCCTCTTATTAAGCGCAGGTCAACGGGAGAAAAGGCAACCTATGTTTGCCGCAATTTTGCGGTACGGCGAGAAACGACAACCATCATGATAGAATATGATGGGGTTATGAGAGGCGCAGAGCGTTAGTTTCTGACAGAGAAAGGGAGCGGGCATGATTACCACGATTATTTTCGATTTCGATGGCGTGCAGGTGATAGGATTGGTGGGCGTTGAGGCATATTTTCGCGCAAATATTGATCCCCATTTTTCGCTGTCCAATTTTGAGGGCGATGAACTTGAGCAGGTCTATCGCGGCACGTTGTCAGAAGATGCCTACTGGCAGGCGCTGATCAACAAATATCGCTGGAACGCCTCCGTTTCCCAGATTAAAGAGATTATCAAACAAGGCGTGCAGGAGATACCAGGAACTAAAGAGATTATTGAAGCGCTCAAGCGCAACGGCTATCGATTGGGCCTGCTCTCGATACATGGGCGCGAGTGGGTGGAGCACTACGAGCAGACCTTCAGCCATCATCGTCTCTTTGATGCCATGCTCTATTCGTATGAGGTGGGTCTCTGCAAGCCCGATCCACGCGTCTACGAGATCATATTGGAGCACCTCCACGCGCAGCCAGAAGAGAGCCTCTTTATTGATGATAACCCGATCTATCTGGAAGGTGCCAGGAAACTGGGCATCACAACGCTACAATTTACCGAGGCGGAGCAGCTCAGGCAGGATCTCAGCGAACTGGGTATTCGGTTGCACGAACATAGTGTATAAGCTCTACCACTGAATTTCCTCATTGACAGCACTGACTCTCTTTCGATATACTGTACACTTGTTCGCAGTGTCATCATGTATTTCTATATAGCAAGATGATGGGGTATTCCTTTCAACATCGGGAATATTTTTCGTAGTGGAATGAGTAGTGCCAGGTTCCTCTCTATACGGTTGAAACAGGTCTCCTCTCTCTGACACGGCCTTATTGTGTCCATCATGTCAGCATCAGAGCGGCTTGGCGAAGGATAAAACAATCTATGAATAACAACAGGCGGAGTCTTGCTACAGCGAGAAGGCATCGGCCTCTGGAAAGGCTATCCGGGCATCTTTCACGCCGGGGATTTCTTGGTAAAGTGGGGATGGCTGGCACCGGTCTTGCGCTCCCTCCTCTGCTGAGTGGTTGTACCGTTGGCGCTCAGACGGCGGAACAGTGTAATGGCGCCCCTCCCACCTCGCGGCGGCTCAAGGCGGCTTTTACCAATAATAGCCTGACCCATACATGGTGTGCGCAGGGCAAGCGGGCAGCGGAAACGTGGGGGAAATGGCTTGGTGTGGATGTCGTCTGGTATGACGGGCAGGGGAGCATTAATCAGCAGCGCAAAGCACTGGATGAAATCGCGACGCAAACATGGGATTTTGTGGCAATCCAGGCCAACGGAATCGATACCCTTATCGAGCCAGTTCAACGCCTGTTGGATCACGGGATTCCTGTCATGCAAATGGATACGGAGATTGACTCCTCACGTAGTACGAACATCACAACGTTTATCGAAACTGATCATGTTCGCATAGGAGAGACGGCAGCAGGAGCGCTCTTTGAGAAGATGGGAGGGAGCGGCAATGTGATCATGACTCAGGGCCAGCTTGGGCATACGGGGGCGCAGGGCCGTACGCAGGGCTTTTATCAGGTGTTAGCAAAGTATCCAGGCATTCACCTGATCGCGAAAGACCCTGCCGATTGGGATGTGAGCAAAGCAAAGCGGCTCTGGGAAGGCTATCTTGCACGTTACAAAGATATCGGAGGCGCTTTCTTCCACAATGATGATATGGCTCTGGCAGCTCTCGAAGTTATTCATAAAGCTGGACGCGAGGTTCTCGTCGTGGGTGTCGATGCGATGCCGCCAGCAATTGAGGCGGTCATCAATGGTACGATGGTGGCGACCATGTGTAACCCGGCGGGGCGCGTTCACACGGAGGCGCTGATGGTTGGGATCTTCGCGGCAAACGGCGGGAAAAATATCCCGAAGCATATTCTTGCCGATGGTCCCCTGGTGACGCAACAAAACGGTGCTGGCCTGATCTTTCTGGAAAGCCAGTCCCTGCTATAGCTCTTGCGGGAGAGTCTTTCATGAGCAAGCATATGTTGTTTCACCGTCTCAAGCATAAGATCTCGTTAACGGTCCTGATCTCCGTTCTGATTACGCTGGTTGCCGTTGTTCCAGTGCTGGTGACGATTACGATCAGTCAGGTGCTTTCGCGACCGCAATTGATCTCACAATCCGCCGACGCGATGGCCCAGGATGCCCATACCCATGTGGAGTTGCTTGATAGTTACCTGCGCAATCGGTTACGCGATGTGCAGACCATCAGCAACCTCTATGCACTCCAGCAATATGCGATGGGCGATACACAATGGAAAGATAGCTCTCTGAAAGCGTTGATGGTGGGTGTACACAACGACGTGGACTATGATACGTGGTCGCTGCTAGATCTGCATGGGCATGCGCTCATCTGGTATCCCATGTCCCCCAGAGCACATGGGAACGTTTTGATTCAGCCCGAGACCCTGGAGAATATCCGCAAATCGGCCAGCCCTCAGATATCAGGTGTCTTTTATAATCCTGACGTGGGAGATGCCTCCATCGTGATCTATGTGCCGGTGATGGGATCAACCTCCCGCGTGGTCGGTGTGCTGCGGGCCGAGGTGTCGCTTAACTATATCTGGGATGTCGTGAACAGCCAGACCGATAACCGGGGAAGCTATGCCTTTATTCTCGACGAGAACGGGGTGCGGATCGCCTACAACAATCCTGGCGGCTCAACGCCTCCTCATTCTTCCGGTCTCTTTCGGGCAATTGGTACCCTCTCTCCACAACAACGCCAGGCTGTTATCTCTCAAGATCTCTACGGCAATAGTGAGCAGCCCATCTCTGTCTGGTCCGATCCTGGCCTTGTTGCTGTGCAGAAGGATGCCAGCGCTCCATCCCGATTTGAGATAGTGCCAGCCGGTCAGCAGGAAAAGTTTGAGGTGATCAAAGTCCAGATGTCGGTGGTGTCATGGACCTATTTTGCGCTACGCCCGTTAAAACAGATCATTGGGATTGCTGACGACCAGTTGCACAGCACCCTGCTGATTGCCGCCATTGTGCTTATTTTAGCGATTGTGATCGGGGTTGCCACGGGACGACGAATCACACAGCCGATCCTGCACTCGATCAAGCAGCAGCGTCTTGCCTATGAGCAACAGCAGTATCTCAACCAGTTGAAAGACCAGATTTTACTGAACGTGAGCCACGAGTTGCGTACCCCGCTCACGGAGGTCTACGGATATCTTGAGCTGTTGCACCTGCACCGAAGCCAGATCGATGATGATACGCAACAAATATTTCTCAAAAATGCTATCGGGGGATGCGAAGAGCTACAGCGGCTTGTGAGCAGCATGCTTGATACAATACATAGCGAGAGCCAGCCGCAGGTTCTCCACTTGCAGGATGTCTCGGTGGCTCAGATCGTGAAAGAGGTGCTGGAGCTATTTAGCCCGCGCACGCTGCAAAGTTATATCCTCCAGATCAATGTGCCTGAATCCTTGCAAGTCAGGGCAGACCAGCAGTGCCTGCGCCAGATCTTGCGCAATCTGCTGTCCAATGCATTCAAATATGCGGAGGCCCATACAGAGATCGCAGTGGATGTGAGCATCGTCGAAAGCGAGCAGACCTCTACTCAGGAGGTATGTATCTGCGTGAAGGATAACGGGCCGGGGATTGCCACCGCCGACATTCCTCTGCTCTTTGAGAAATTTGTGCGCCTCAAGCGTGATCTCTCAAGCTCTATTCGTGGCAGCGGCCTGGGCCTGTATATTAGCAAGCAACTGGTAGAAGCGATGGGAGGACGTATCTGGGTGGAAAGCTCAGGCATTGTCGGCGAAGGGAGCCGCTTTTGCTTTACACTGCCACGTGCCAGCAGCGTGGAGGTGAAGCCATAATGCCCTCACATGTGGTAATTGGTGCATCCGAGAAATGGGATGGGGAGGACCACCATACACGGTCCCACCCCTTGTTGGATGCACCAATTATCATATATTACTTTTTGCGCTCGTTCAGCGGTGTGAAGGGGAGATCCTCCGGGCCGGTGTATTCGGCTTCGGGGCGGATCAGGCGGTTGTTGTTGACCTGCTCCAGGATATGGGCGGTCCAGCCTCCGACGCGGCTCACAGCGAAAGTGGGTGTGAAAAGGTCTCCACTCAGGCCGACCGAGTTCATGAGCGCGGCTGAGTAGTATTCCACGTTGGTGTAGAGGCGGCGACCGGGTTTCAGTTCGTCTAACAGGGCCAGCGCACGCTCTTCGACGTGGCGCGACATTTTAAAGCCTTCTGGATCGGCGACGCGGGCCATCTCGCGCAGCTCTTCGGCGCGTGGATCAGTAGTTTTGTAGACGCGATGACCGAAGCCCATCAACTTCTGACCGGTCGTGATCGCGTTGCGCAGCCAGCTATCGGCGTTTTCGATCGTGCCGATCTCGCGTAGCATATCCTGCACTTTTGATGGTGCGCCTCCATGCAGCGGCCCCTTGAGCGCACCGATGGCCGCGACTACCGCCGAGACGATATCGGATTCGGTGCTGGCGACGATACGCGCCGTGAAGGTCGATGCATTCATGCCATGATCGGCCAGCAGGACTAGATAGGAGTTGAGTCCGCGTACATGCTCGTTGGATGGCACCTGACCGGTGAGCAGGTAGAGATAGTTCGCGGCCTGGGAGAGTTCGGGTTGCGATTCGAGCGGCTCCTGGCCGTGACGTAGACGGTCGAAGGCGGCGAGGAAGAGGGGGAAGTTGGCGGTCAGGGCGATGGCCTGATCGACGGTTGGCTTGCCTTTGATATTCAGAGCACCCCAGGTTGAAACGGCGGTGCGTAATGCATCCATCGGATCGGTTGCGGCTGGTAGCGAACGTAAGGATTGCAGCACCGTATCAGGAATAGTACGCGCAGCAACAAGGCGTGCTCTCAGGTCGGCCAGTTCCTGTTCAGTGGGCAGATGGCCGAACCAGAGCAGATGGAGGATCTCTTCGTAGCTGGTGGTACGGGCCAGATCGTGAATGTTATATCCCCGATAGATCAGGCGACCCGCCGTGCCATCGACTTTGCTTATGGCTGTCGTGGCCGCTACGATGCCTTCCAGCCCCCCCTTGTTGGGTTTGGTCGTATTGCTATTCGTAGTCATTTTATCCTTCTGTGGTGTATTTCCTGTATTTGGTATCACCGTTGACATAAGTTCTACTCCTTTACTTTCAGGGTAGCCTGACATCCCAAAACTTACTCTTGTAAAGTTGTATCATCAAAGGTGATGATTGTCAATGAAGCTTGATATGGCTTCACTTTTCTTGATATGTATCGACATTACTTGATTCATCTCGATCAGGCGCGGTGGTACGGCAAACGAAGAATGTGCAGAATATACATGTTTTTACCCTTGACTTTGCTTTAGATATGTTTACAATATTTAGTGCGTTCTTCAAATGGAGGGGCCTGTTACCTGTTCATAGAGGTTTTGTATGAGAAGCATTGTCTTTCTCTCTACAAGGAAGAGTATCTATGGAGAAATCACACAGGTCGATGGCTTATACGCTGGGGATTGAAGAGGAGTTTCAACTGCTTGATCGTCGAACTGGAGCGCTGTCCTCGTATATCGAACCTCTTTTAGCCAGAGCCAGACCGCTGTTTGGCGAACAGATCAAGGCTGAGTATTTTCAGTCGATGGTCGAGCTGAATAGCCGCGTCTGTGCCGATGTCGGAGAGCTACGCGCCGAACTGGTCCGTTTGCGAACGATGCTGGCGCGATTGGTGCAGCAGGATGGGGTGGCGATTGTGAGCGCTGGAACGCATCCCTTCTCCTCCTGGCTCCAGCAACAGCGCAGCCCGGGCGAACATTACCAGCGCTTAGAGGTTCATTTGCAAGATATTGCACGTTCGTCGGTCTGCTTTGGTCTGCATATCCATGTCGGCATCGAAGACAAAGAGGCAACCTTCGCCATCCTCAATCAGGTCCGCACCTGGATTCCCCATCTCCTGGCCCTCTCTTCCAATTCGCCCTTTTTTGACAATCGCTTGACCGGCTTTAAAGCCTATCGCCCGGTCCTGTGGAGTCAGGTCTTCACGCGGCATGGCGTTACGCCCGGGATCTTCTCATCCTGGCACGAGTTTGAGAGCTATCTCCATCACCTCGTCGCGACCGGTTGCATTAGCGGGAGCAGGGAGCTGTGCTGGGATATCCGCCCCAATCCATACTATAACACGCTGGAGTTTCGCGTCTGTGACATGCCCGCGACGCTGGAGGATACCCTCATGCTGGCGGCTATCTGTCAGGCGCTCGTTGCCAAGATCGATTGGTTGCACCGGCGCGGACGCGACCTGCCCATCCTGCCGCGCGAATATATCGAAGAAAATAAATTGCTGGCGGCACGCGCCGGATTGGATGCCCAGTACGTTGATTTTGTCCATGTGCGCCGGTTGGCGATGCGCAATGCGCTCTGCTCACTGCTTGAGTTTGTCGATGAGGTCAGTGCTGATCTGGGTAGCCAACCTCTGTTGCGCCATTTGCATGCCTTGCTTGCCAGCGGCACCTATCAGAGCGGCGCGGATCGGCAGATCGCTCTCTATCAGGAGACAGGAGATATGCAGGAGGTCGTTGAGTCGTTGAGAGCGCAGACGCTTGGCGGGATTGAGGTCTCTTTTGCGTGAGTAGCTGTGTGATTGCAAGGGGATGTATTCTCACAATTGACAAAAAGACGAATGGCTTCTATCATTGAGAAAAAGGTCATAAATGCGTAGCGGGATGTCTGACGGAAGGAGGATTACTCATGATAGAGCTAAACGGGG
>JAICIM010000458.1 GCA_025928885.1 Ktedonobacteraceae bacterium
AACAGCGCTGCAATCGGTACGTTTGCCAGTCGCAACCCGACTTGCAGGGCCTGCCACTCTCCTTTAGCAGTGAGTGTGTCGTCGGCAGAGCTGGTATTGCACTCACCATGACGAACGAAAATGAGATCCATAGCTTGAACTCCTTCTTGAAGGGATAGCTGTTCAAGAGACACATGCCCCTCAAGAAGAAGATACCGCAAATACCGATTAAAAACAGTACGGCAGATTACAGCCGGAGAGAAAGTTTTCTGGTATACTGAATTACGTGGATATGAGCCACTTCCCTGTTGAAGAAACTAGCTTGCAATCTCCTTTTCAAAGTAAACCTTTGTCAAAGTTACCCGCACCAGCAACTCACCGGGAACGCCGTTGCGATTGCCGTACGCCTCGGCCTGATCCTCGCCCATATAGCGACCACCAATGAGCGTGGCCCAGTGTTTGATCTCTGCGAGATCGTCGCTCAATGTCGCCACGCCCTCAAGACGAATATAGGCAAACGGCGGCTGCTCGTCGTCGATGCAGAGACAGACGCGGGGATCTCTGCGTATGTTGACGGCCTTGACGGTTTTGCTTCCTGTGTTGAAGACGATCGTATCGCCATCGAGGTGATACCAGACCGGCACTACATGCGGCCTCCCATCGGCACGCACCGTCGCCAGCTTGCCCGTTTTGATCTCACCTAATAAAAATTGACGCTGTTCTTCAGTTAATGTTGCCACTACATTTCCTCTCTTTCAATAAAGACAAGTTTCCTACGTATTATAAAATGTGGATAGGAGAAATGCACCAACCGCAAACACTTGCCATAGCCCTCGAAACTGTGCATACTAGACGGGTGCGAAACTTCGCTATCCATAGCTCGTATAACCAGAAGAGAGAACATAGAACCAATCCCGCCAGAAAGCATAAGGAGCTGTTAGTGGATGAGATAAACCCTCATTATGATGGAACCGTAGTCATTAGCACACATAGATTAACGAAAGCATATGGCAACCTGATCGCCGTCAACGATCTGCATCTTCAGGTCATGCGAGGCGATGTTTTTGGTTTTCTTGGTCCCAATGGAGCCGGGAAAACGACAACAATCCGCATGCTGCTCGGGCTGATCCGCCCTACAGCCGGTCGCGCCATCCTCTTTGGCATGGACAATGCCTATCTGTTGCCCGGAATTCTCCTGCGCGTCGGCGCAATCGTAGAAACCCCCGTCTTTTATCCTTATCTATCTGGTCTCGACAATCTGCGCGTCATCGCCGCTGCATCGGGCATGATGTCGGGCAAATCGAACGATCGACGCCTGGCAGAAGTGCTTGAAATTGTCGAGCTACAGGCCTATGAAAAGCTGGCGTTTCGACAGTATTCTCTGGGCATGAAACAGCGCCTGGGTATCGCCGCCGCCCTGCTCACCGATCCAGAGTTAGTCCTGCTCGACGAGCCAACGAACGGGCTGGACCCGGCTGGCATGATCGAGATTCGTCGCCTGATCCTGCGCCTCTCTTCGCTGGGCAAGACCATTTTTCTTTCCAGTCATATTTTACATGAGGTGCAGCAGGTATGTAACCGCGTGGCAATTATGCAGAAAGGGAATCTGGTTACACAAGGTAATGTGAGCGAACTGCTAAAAGAAGGCGAGCGGGTAGAGGTGCGTATGAACAAAGAGGAAGAGATGCAACAGGCGCTCCATCTTTTGCAACAACAGCAGGAAAATGGCCTGGAGTGGATACGCGGCGTACGCATCGAGTCCAACCGCTGGAAGCAGCCGGTATTGATCGTTGATGCCTCAAGCAATCGTTCGGCAGAGATCAATGCGTTGCTTGCTCACAATGAACTTTTTGCGGCGGAAATCCATCCTCAGCAGGGCAGCCTGGAAGATCTTTATCTGGAGGTCACGACAACATCCACCCACGCTGGCATGGAGGCGCTGGCCGGCACGCCTGCCGAGGGCCATACCTCTCTGCCCGAGATTTCTGAGACTGGAAAGCGGGTGCGACTATGAGTACAAACAAAGAAGGTGCCATCCCATCGCCCATACGTCGCGATACCGTCGTTATGGGGCGGGCCGACTTTTTTAGCGTTGTCCTGCGGCTAATAGGGGTCGAGCTTTATAAGTTTCGCCGTCGCAGCATGTCAAAGATATTGAGCGTCATAGCGATCCTGGTGATGCTCATCGCCTTCTTTGCCCTCGCGCTCACGCCTATTATCATTGCCAGAAACGATGTCAGCAGTTTTTTACCGCCTTCCTGCAAATCGGTTCCTCGACCGGGGATAGACGCCTGTCTGGACCATAAACCGACGGCAACTGAGCTTCAGCGTGCGGCTCAGAGCAAAGAGGAGACCGTGAAACAGACCTCGGTTGCACTGCGCCTGCCCGATTCGCTCTATACGGCCAATACTATCGCGCAAAGCATCGGCCTGCTGCTGATTGTCATTCTTGCTGGCACGATCGTTGGGGGAGAATACAGCGTCAGTACCATTCGTCTGATGTTCACGCGCGGCCCGACCAGGACGCAGTTCATTCTCTCGAAAGTCGGCACGACCCTGGCCTGCATCGTCATTGGCCTCTGCACCGTCCTGCTTATCGGTGTGAGCTTCGGAGCGATTCTCAATCTATTTACTGGTATCACAACCGATTTTGCCTTTCTGAGCGGCTCCTGGGTGCTGCATCTGCTGTTCTACCTGCTGTTCTCGATTCTTGGCCTCTTTATGTATGCAATGATCGCACTTTGCCTGGCGACACTGGGCCGCACAACTGCCGCAGGCGTTGCCGGTGCGCTAGTCTGGTGGGTGCTTGAAAGCGTCCTGGGGCAGCTGCTAGATGCAACCGGGACGCAGATTGGTGGCATTTTCGGCGAGATCCTGAAGGGTATTCCAACCTACTTTATTGGCAACAATATCAACACCCTCTTGCAAGATCAGGTAGAATATATGCTTGGCAGGTCTCCCTCGCTCACATCTGATATTCACGCATTGCTCGTGCTGATCTTCTATCTGGTCGTTTTTATTGGTCTGGCCTGGTGGATTACAAAGAGGCGCGACGTTACCAACTAGCAAGAAGTGCAAACACGTTCATGTTGACAGCACAGATAATTAAAGAATACGCCTACTCGCTTGGCTTCGATACGGTCCATATCACAACGGCGCAAGAATTTCCTGAAGCGAAGCGCATCATTCAAGATCGGATCGCACGTGGGCTGATGGATGGCCTGCCCTGGTTTACAGCGGAACGGGCCGAAGTGTCGTGCCATCCCGATGCGCTTTTGCCAGATGCCCGCTCGATCATCGCGCTGGGCATGGTCTATCTGACAGAACAGCCGGACGCGCCCGAAGATGGGACCCCACGCGGGAGAATCTCGCGTTATGCCTGGGGAGACGACTATCACGATATCATGAAACCCCGGCTCAAGCAGTTCGCCACATGGCTACAGGAGCAGGCACGTGATGAGATGGGAGATGAGCTGGCAACGCGGCTCTTTGTTGACACCGGACGCATGGTGGATCGTGCCGTTGCCCAGCGTGCGGGCCTGGGCTGGTATGGTAAAAACACCAATATTCTGACAAAGGGCTGGGGATCGTGGCTTTTCCTGGCTGAGATTGTCACCAATCTGCCCTTGCCTCCTGATGAACCGCTCAAGGCCAATTGCGGCAGCTGTGAAATTTGTCTGCATGCCTGCCCGACGAAGGCGCTCCCCAATCCTTATGAGGTGGATACGCCACGCTGCATCTCTTTTCTGACGATAGAGCTGCGTGGCAGCATTCCCTTAGAGTTGCGTCCGTTGATGGGTAACCTCATCTTTGGCTGTGATATCTGCCAGGAGGTTTGCCCGGTCAATAAAGTGGCGGAGAGGAGGCTGGGAGTGCGCACTCAAGGGATGCTGATTGCTTCGTCACAAATAGTGAGGCGAGAGAGAACATTTCATCCTCATCCCGAATTTCAACCGCGTCCAGCCGTTGGCACCTCTCCCGAACTCATCCCACTGCTTTCGTTGACTGAAGAGCAGTTTCGCGAACGGTTTCGCCGCAGCCCGATCAAGCGGACCAAAAGGCGAGGACTGTTGCGCAACGTCTGCGTCGCACTGGGAAATATTGGTGATCCCCAGGCTGTTCCTGCGCTGATCGGCGCTTTACATGACGAAGAGGCGCTTGTGCGCGGCCATGCGGCATGGGCTTTGGGACGTATTGGTGGTGAAGAGGCGCTCAACGCGCTCAAGGAGGCCCTCGACAGAGAAGAAGATGTCGAGGTACAGCAGGAGATACGCTGTGCGCTGGCCACAGAAGCCCTCTCCAAAAGTGTGTAAAAGTTCACAGTAAGGGGCTAACAAGTATGTTATGCTATCCTTATTATCAGAAGAACCTCTTCTCAAATTTAAAGCGCGAGGTGCTGAAATGAGGGATCACAATGGCATCTGATGTGATCTACTGCTCAGTTTGCGGGGCGGCCAGCCAGATAAAGGCAACATTTTGCTTTCATTGCGGGCAGAAGCTCATTATCGGTACACCTCCCACGCCGCTAGCATCACCTAAGCAGGGGAGTCCCACTGGTTGCCTGAAGCCGCAGCATATCCTCTATCACCGTTACCGCATTCTGGAAATGGTGGGACAGGGGGGCATGGGGGCCGTCTATAAAGCTCGCGACCTCAAATTTGGTCGTAAGGTAGCAATCAAGGAAATGAGCCAGCACAACTTAAATACGCAGGAGATTGATGAAACAACCGAGCGCTTTAGACAGGAAGCAAACATGCTCGCACGGCTGACCCACCCCAATTTACCGAGCGTGTACGATTATTTTGAAGAGGGCGGACGCTGGTATCTGGCGATGGACTTCATTAAAGGGGAGACGGTGGAGGATTACGCCGCCAAAGCATCTGACCGGGTGCTGCCTACATTAGAGGTTATCGATATCGGCATTCAGCTGACTTATGTTCTAGGGTATTTGCATACGAGGCCAACGCCTATTATCTTTCGCGATCTGAAACCGCTGAACATTATGATTACCATTGAGAAGCATGTGTATCTGATCGATTTTGGGGTTGCACGCCTCTTCAAGCGAGGACAGGCTAAAGATACGCTGGCATTTGGTTCGGTGGGGTACGCTGCACCAGAGCAGTATGGCAAAGCGCAAACGACGCCACGCTCCGATATCTACAGTCTGGGAGTGATCCTGCATCAGCTCCTGACTGGCAGTGATCCCCAGGACAACAAGCCGCTTTTCCATTTTCAGCCGCTGGCATTTTATAACTCAGCGTTGCCAAACGAACTGACAGAACTTGTTGCCTTCATGCTCGAAGTAGATAGTCGTATGCGGCCCGGGAGCATGGTAGGTGTCAGGCGGGAGTTGGAGCGCATTCGCGTGCGCTTACGACAACCTTCCGGGTCGCCCTCTTCTCCCTCTCACTCTTCATCGCCTTCTACTCCAGTGAGAAGGCCTTCTGCTTTGCCCAAACAATACACAGCCCAGCAATCAGTCTTCCCATTTACTCCCATACATTTTCGGTAGGAGCGTGCAACAGGGTCAGCATAAATGGCTTCTCACCTTGCTTTACGCACAAAAAAACCAGTGTTATACAGAAAATAAAGCATATATTTCTGTATAACACTGGTTTTCTTAAGCACTCCGAAACATAATTCCCTCAATTTTGCTGACGACGGCAAGAGCGAAACGAGAGCCGTTCTATCAACGAAGGAGAAGAGACAAGTGACAACAAGCCGTACGATCATTAGTGCTGTTTGGCTCCGCCTGTTACCAGGTGTCCACACACAGCCTATCGACCAGATGTTCTTTCTGGGATCTTGATCTCACATTGGAGATGGGAAGAGTCGTCTTGGATGCGGCTTCGCGCTTAGATGCCT
>JAICIM010000600.1 GCA_025928885.1 Ktedonobacteraceae bacterium
CAGGATGGCAACGAACATGGCAAGCAGGGTCATCGCCATCGTGAGCACGATCACCACCACGAGGTAGCTTGCAGGCACCGGATGTTCGCCACCGGACTGACCGAGCAGCCAGGTAACGTACGCCGTTCCAACCGTCGTCGGAAAAACGAGCGGGACGAAGACCACCGCCAGTTCGGTCGGCAGACGGCGCATCCTGACCCTGAAGCTGGGCCTCTCCTTGCGCCTGGAGTTTTCCTCGAAGGTTTCGCTCACTGAGGTCACCTCGATCTCCGTTACCCCCTCGGACGTGTCCTGCCTCCTGAAGGGCCGGAGCAGGTCGATCCCGAAGATCTGCCCACCCGTCTGCAAGCAGATCAGGCCACCCAGAGCGCGGACAGAGGCCAGCGAGACGCCCATGTGCTTGAGCAGCGTCGGCCCAACGAAGACCACGGCAATCGCCGTCAACATCGCGGCCACACCGGTCAAGCAGGCCAGCCCAAAGGCTCGCCACGAGCGGATCGCGATGCTCCTGGCCTGAAGCACCAGCAGGAGGAAGATTGCCGCTCCCTCCGGTCCCACCAGCAGCAGCGAATGAACGAGCTGACTGTTGACGTACTGAAACATCCTGCCTCCTAGCAGGTCGTAATAGCAAGCGTGCCAGATCTGGCACACCGACGTGCTGACTTTCTCACACTCCTTCCTTGACCGTTCCTACCGGCATAGCGAATCGCCCGTACTGCCACGATCTACGATCAGAGGTGGCACTGCTTGCTCCGCATGAGAGCGGGAGCGCGATTGGCGTTCGTACGCGATACCTCCACCTGCGCCACCTCACACCCTACGGCGCGAGGCGTTCAACTCCTGCTCCGTGTTGAGCAACAGGAGATCGGACACGAAAACACGGCCCGGCTGGTATCGGCATAGAAATAACGAGATCACTTCAGCAGCGATCCCCACGGATATGTTTCTCCCCGCCAATGCCTGAAAATCTCAATGAAATCAGATATACATCATGAAGTCAGGAGATGCATTCAAGTAGCAGCAGAATAGCTTCTCAGCTTCGATTACATCAAAAAGCTGGTGAAGCACTCTGCATAGACAGCATTGGGATGGCCGTCGAAGGCATATGGCCTCGCCTTCATGGAGAGGAGGAAACACCGCAGCTTATCACTTTTAGTGTAGAGATACAGAGAGCCTCCTGTCAAGCCGGACGAAGCAGACATATGGGCATTTTAACCATCCGCTCAAGATTGACATTCCAAATTTTATTAGATTATAATAACTATTGCTCCAATTTTATTTGGAATATAAAAAGCAGCATCGAATAGAAAGGTACAAGGTCTTTTTTATGCGTCTCGGATTACAATTTACTAACATCACGTGGCCCGGGGGACAGCAGCAGCTTGGCCCCACCTTTGCACGCATCGCAGAGCAGGCGGAACGGGCCGGTTTTTATAGCCTGTGGACGATGGATCATCTGTGGCAAACGCCCTTCGCAGGCGGGCCGGAGCGGGAGGTGCTGGAAGGCTGGAGTGCGCTAGCTTATGCAGCTGGTCGCACCAATCACATCAAACTGGGAGTACTGGTCACGGGCGTTACCTATCGCTATCCGGCGCTGCTGGTGAAGACGGCGACCACGCTGGATGTGCTTTCACAGGGGAGAACGTATTTCGGAATCGGCGCGGCATGGCTTGAAGAGGAGCATCACGCCTATGGTATCCCCTTCCCACCCGTCAAGGAGCGCATTGCACGGCTGGAAGAAACATTACAAATTGTACATCAAATGTGGTCGGGAGACGAGCGGCCATATAACGGCACCTACTATCAATTGGATCGGCCACTCAACTCCCCTCAACCGATCCAGAAGCCGCACCCACCGATCATGGTTGCCGGTGGCGGCGAACGCAAGACGCTGCGGCAGGTTGCGCAATATGGCGATGTCTGTAACCTCTTTGCCGCGCCTGGAACGAGTGAGGAGCTACGCAGCAAGCTAAACGCGCTACGAGAACATTGTGAGGCGCTGGGGCGACCATATGAGCAGATTGAAAAGACCGTCACATTACGAGATTTTCATCTCACCGCCGATGGTCGCAACGGCACCTTCTCTCCCCACAGCGCCATCGATTACTTCGCCGAACTGGCAGAGCTGGGCATCGAGCACGCGATCTTCAACACGACGCATGTCCACACTCCCGAAACGCTCGACCTACTCGCAACTGAGGTTATTCCCATTGTCAAGCAGATTCCAGTTGCGGGACGATAATATGCCACTCTAATATAAGATACAAAAAAACCTCTGGTAAATCATACTAGAGGTTTTTTTGGGTCTTCATCCTTGAGAGGCGATTCTTCGCGAGGGACACTTTCAATGAGGTCTCCAGGTGGCACACCAAGCACCTGCGCAATGCTATCAAGCGTATATAGACTAATATCACGATGAGGATCACGATAAATAAGGCGCAGTGTGTTGTATGCGATGCCTGCCTCTTTTGCCAATTTACGCATACTTATCCCCTTTTCTTTTGCCACCTCGCTAATACGTAATTTTATCATACTTCCCCCTTATCGGAATAATTTTAGCGGGGTGCCTACATTGACGTAAGTCCTTGCGTAATGATACTATCATTATATAGGTACTGCTTACTAATAGGCGGTATCATTCGAGTGATCCTATCGGCATTGAGAAGGATTTGTGAATACTCGTACTAACATGTGATAACGCAAAATATGATCAAGAAGGTAGCAGAGATTCAAGCAGAAGGAAAGAAATGAGGAATCTTATGCAGAAAAAAGTCTCTGAAGAGAAATCTTTTATCAGTATTACCGCACCGCTGGAAGAATGGCGAGACCTTGAGCGGCTCGTCACCTCCTATCGACAGCAAAGTCGGGCAATGCGCCGCTATAGCTCCATGCTTGTCCAGCTTAACAGTTTCCAGAAGCGCTTCACTGAGCAGAGCGGCTTCAAGTCGCCTGATGACTATTTTATTTAATGGCTATTGCAAATTCGACTTGAAGTTCACTATATGGAACAAATAATGATCGTCTACGCTTCAAGAGTCGTAGCCGTGCGATAAAGTCGCGCGGCTACGACTCTTGAAGTGTATCTCTATTCCACAATCACTCGCAATAACCCCGGATTGCCAACTTGCTCCTCTTTGAACATGTTGCGCACGATTACGGCCCAGTGCTGGGCATTCTCGTTGTTGCCGAGTTTGAGCCAGCGGGCGAGAATGTTCTGGCCCTCTTCGCCGGGGAGCTGCGTGGTCCCAACAGCTGCCAGGGGAACGCGTAGCTCGTTCTTTTCACAGAAGTCGAGGCTAAAGCGCTTGACCTGTCCTCCTCCGACAACACGGGCTAGCGCGTCGGGCAGGCAGACATGAGCGAGCAGGCCCGGCTCATAGCTGGGGATGCGAATCACCAGTTCCAGGTCGTCGCCAACTTTGAAGCGCTTCTGCGTGCGCCCCTTGCGCTCCAATGCAACCTCGACGGGGAGGCCGCTCTGAAACTTGCTCCAATCCTCAAAAATCTCGGAGGTCAGTTGCGCCGCGACCACGCCCTCTATACAGCGCAACGATTCGACCTTGCCAGCGTAGGCCAGAGCAGCCCCCAGTTCCATCTCCTGCCCATTGACCGCCACACGACCTGACGTTCCACTAACCACCACGCCAGCATCACGCAGCGCCAGCAACAACACCAGACAGGCGGCGGTATCGACCGTGCTGTACAGTCGCCCCTCTTCGTTCAGTTGGGCCGTCAGGAAGTTGGTGGCCGCAATCGCCTGCCCCAGGTCTGCCGGTTCTTGCGCAACAAACAGTGTGGCGGCAGCATAGGCGGTCTCCTCACGCGTTGAGACGGCCCGGCCCCACAATCTATACGATTGCTGCTCCTCCGGCACCTCCACATAGGTCTGCCCGTTGCGCTCCTTCAGGCGAGAGCGCACAAACGAGGCTGCACGCGCCTTCTCGTTCGGCGAGGCGTCGCTGGCTAAGATTTTATATGCGTCGTGACAATCCTGAATTTTTGTGGGCGGATTGGCGATCTTGTAATACGCTGCCGCCTCTTTGACCATCGTGTGAATGTCGTCGAGCAGCTCACATAACACCTGACTCTTGATGCCTGAGCGTTTGCTAGCGGGCAGGTTGAGCAGGTGCTTGACGCCGCGTGGAGCATAGTGCGTGTCGGTCTTGCGCGTGCCACCATCTTCGGGCGGATAGAAGCAAAAACCCTGTTTCGGGAGATACATACTTTTGAGCCGCTTGTGCCAGGCGATGATGGCGGCCTCATAGTCGCGTGCGGCCTCCGCGTTGGCCTCGTTGGTGATATAGCCGGTGTATTGCGCGACCAGCTTCATCGAGGTCTGCTCGATACAACCAAAGGGATATTTCGCCGC
>JAICIM010000559.1 GCA_025928885.1 Ktedonobacteraceae bacterium
ATCGCGCACGATATCCTCTTCGGCAGCTACCAATGGCTCACTGGCGGGGCAGAAGGCTTTGAGCGCTACCGGGAATATCCCAGCGACTATTTCGACGTAATTATCATTGACGAATGCCACCGGGGCAGCGCCGAAGACGACTCGAAGTGGCGCAAGGCGCTCGAACACTTCACCGGGGCCATCCAGATCGGTCTAACCGCGACGCCGCTGGAAACAAAGGATGTGCAGACCAACAAATATTTCGGCCCCTCCGTCTATACCTATTCGCTCAGCCAGGGCATCAACGACGGCTACCTCGCGCCCTACAGCGTGCGGCGCGTCCTGATCGAGCAGGTGAACAAGGTCGCACAGCCCACGCTTACACCGGCCAATCAGCCCATCGAGGCGCTGGACCAGGAGATCGTGACCCGAACCGGAGCGATGATGAAACAATACACGCAGACTATCGCCGAACATCTCGCGCATTACCTCCAACAACAGGATGAGCCGCGCCTGCAGAAAACGATCGTGTTCTGCGTCGATAATACCCACGCCGACGAGATGCGCATCGCCCTTGAGAGCTACTGTGCAAACTGGGCCAAACCGGGTGATATCGTGCGCATCGTCGATGATGATGGCGACGAGGGCAAACGCGCCCTGGGCCGGTTCTGCACCATCCGCGAACGCCAGCCAGTCATCGTCACCACCGCCCGCCTGCTCACGACTGGCGTGGATGTGCCGACCTGCAAAAACATCGTGCTGGCCCGCAACGTAGGTTCACTGGTCGAGTTCAAGCAGATCATCGGGCGCGGCACCCGCCTCTCACTGCCGGATAAAAGCTGGTTTACCATCATCGATTACGCCGGAGCAATCAAACACTTCTCCGACCCCAAATTCGATGGCGACCCGGCCTCTGTGCAGCGCGAATATCTCATCCCGCCCACGCCCAGCGAGAGTACACTCACAAGCGAGCCTGCGCCCGCGCAGAGCAACGACACCACCATCTATAATGGTTCGGGCGACGGCCCAGCCAGCCACCAGCCGCGTATCATCAATGATGGGCAGGAGGGGATCGAGCAGGTGAGCCAGGATGGAGAGAACGCTGTCCCTCTCGTCGAGGACATTTGCACACTCGGTCCCGATCCGTCTATATCTGACGAGCAGCTCGCACAGATGGAAGCCGAGGCTGCCAGCAAGCGTGCAAACGGCCACACAGAGCCGCCCAGCGAGGTCACCCAGTTCCAGCAGCAGATCGCGCCGCAGCCTGCCCAGCCAGCGCCAAAGACCGCGCGACCAGCCTCCCAGGACATCGCCAATCCCGCGCCTGAACAAGAGGAAAAGGACATCCCCTTCTCGATCAAAGCCACGCGGAAGCCTGCCGGCGGGCCAACTGACGAAGAGGGCCAGAAGAGCTATGAGGTGCGCGATGAACGCCGCTTTGAGCTTGATTCCCAACTCAAGTTACGCGAGAACCGGGGCGACGGCTTTTTCGCTCAGCAGGCGTTGCGCGATCTGGTCAAAACGCCAGCAGACTTGCAGGCCTATTGGACCAACAAAGGCGAACGGGAGCTGCTTATCGAGCAACTGAAAGAGAAAGAGGTGGTGGCGCTCGATGCGCTGGCCCAGGAGATGAACATGCCCGACGTGGACCACTACGATCTCCTGCTCCACATCCTCTTCAAGCAACCGGCCATCTCGCGCCGGGAGCGGGTCGAGCGCCTGCGCACAACCCATCACGCCTTCTTCCAGCGCTACGAGCAGAACCCGCTGGCAAAAGAGCTATTGGAGACGATCCTTGCCAAATACATCCTGGGAGACGCGCCGGACGTAAGCGACACTGGCCTGCTCAGCGTCCCCCCGCTCAACGCCCGCACCCGCATGGAATGGGCCAGAGCTTTCAGCCAGGGACCGAACCTGAGCGCAACGCTCAAAGAGTTACAACAATGGCTCTATAGCGTCTAATTGAAGGAATGGAATATCAAACGCCCCGGAGCAGAAAAGGACAGCACCGCTATGGACGAACGAGAAATGATCAGGCGTATCACTTTACTGGAAACCCGGATGTATCGGGTCGAAGCACTGATGCAACAGTTGCTCATGACGATGACAAGTTCGCAGGCGCATATCGAGCAGGTCAAACACATATACGCAATTTTGCAAGAGCTGCGCAATGACCCGGACAATTTCCATATGGAACCAATCTCGATTCAGGAACGGCCTGAGATGGCTGCGATTCGTCAGGCGTTACTGGCTGGCAACAAAATAGAGGCCATCAAGCTCTACCGCCAACTCTATGGCGTGAGCTTGAAAGATGCTCACGACGCGATTAATAGCATGTAGATTTTTTACGCAAAAAAGATATAATTGCAAACGAACACCGCTCGTTTTCCGCTCATGTTTGCGAAATAGTGCGCGGACTCAGGCCGACGAGGATCAGGGACCAGACGCTATCGAACTCGGCCTCGATATCGGGATCAGACCACACGGCGACATGGAGCGGATCGTGAAAGAGCCTGGTTGCAGTGAACACAGCACGAGCGGAAACGAAGGGATCATCAGTGGCAAACTCGCCCTGAGCAACTCCATCACGAATGATCCGGGCGATTTGCTCAACGAGGAGATCGAGATGCGCCCTGACAACCTCCCTTGCTGCGCTGCCAAGCTCTTTGTGCGTCGCAAATAACTCCGGGTCGTCAAATACACTTTTGCGTGTTGTGGAACGCAAAGAATCGAACCAGCGCCGCAGACGCTCCGTGGCTGGCCCATCCTCGTTCGCTATTGTGGCAAGCGGCAGCAACTTCCTCGCCAGCCAGCGCTCGGCAACAGCATCCTGCAGCGCGGCTTTGCTCGGAAAGTGCCGGTAGATGCTGCCGTGGCTCACCCCCAGAGCGCGAGCAACATCAACAACGGTCGTTTTGGCAAGTCCGAAGCGGCGGAGGAGATTCTCCGCCGCTTCGAGAATACGTTCGGGTGTCAGTGTTTCGTCTGTCATCAGTTCTATTCTCGTTCACTATCGAGCAGGGCCATCAGTGGCGCGGGATACCGTTCGCCCGCCACCGTGTCTTTCGGGATGGCCTGCTCAATCCGGGCCATATCATCGGCTGTCAGTTGCAGATCAGCAGCTTGTAAAGATTCGCCGAGCCTCTCGCGCCGACGTGTTCCGACCAGCGGCACAATATGCTCTCCACGGGCCAGCACCCAGGCAATAGCCAGCTGTGAGACGGCTGCCCCCTTTTCCTCTGCCAGCGAGCGCAATGCCTCGACGAGAGCGAGATTGTGATCGAGGTTGGCCCCCTTGAAGCGCGGGCTGAAATTGCTGAAACTGCCCGGCTCATGTGGGCGTTCTTTCGACCATCGTCCGCTGAGAAGGCCGTGCGACAGGACACCATACGCGGTAATCCCGATGCCCAGTTCACGGCAGGTAGGGAAAATGGCGGCCTCGATGCCGCGCGAGAACAGCGAATATTCAAGCTGTACGTCGGAAATAGGATGGACCGCCTGCGCACGCCGGATCGTAGCGGCCCCGACCTCCGAGAGACCAATAAAGCGAACGTACCCGGCCTTGACCATATCTGCGATAGCGCCAATAGTTTCTTCAACAGGCACGTCAGGATCAAGACGAGCAGGGCGATAGATGTCAATGTAATCGGTGCCAAGCCGACGCAAGGTATAGGTAAGAAAGGTCTTGACCGAGGCAGGACGACCATCGATGCCAATAAAGCGGCCATCGGGGTCGCGCAACGCCCCGAACTTTTCGCTGATCACGACCTGTTCGCGATTCCGTCCCCGCAGCGCCTCACGTAGCAGCATCTCGTTGTGTCCCATCCCGTAGAAATCGGCTGTATCAAGCAGCGTGATACCACTCTCGATAGCGGCCTGGACCGTCGCGATGCTTTCAGCCTCATCTTCCGGTCCATATGCGTCAGACATGCCTGCACAACCCAGGCCAATAGCCGAGACGCGCGGGCCATGCGTTCCAAGCGAACGTGTAATCATTTTCTCAACTCCTCTATATAAGACGTTTTGCAAGTTCCCAGGGAACAGGGTATTTATCCCGGGTGAATAAGAGGAGTATACTCTATCAAATGACAAAAATCAATATCTGTCACTTGATAATTGTTATTTTTTTTATTTGGGGAAATGGGGAGAGAGGACCTGTAACGCGAGGGTGTTCTCTAGAGTAGCGATGGACAGAATGCCATCACTAGTATGTGAAAAGCTCTTGACACAAAAAATATATAACAAGCAGAAATGCCTGGGAATATCGAAAAGGTGGGACTGCAAACAATTACTTGCAGTCCCACTTTTTCATCAATTAGTAGAAGGAATATCGAGAATTACACGCAATTCACCTACGAGAGCAGTTATCCTCCGCCTCCGCAAGCTGAACAGGTGACCGTTTCCGTCACATAGATGACGCCATTGCCCCGGCAACGAGTGCAGGACTCATTCCATGAACCTGCGCCCATGCAGCCAAGACAGGTAGTTTTCCCGACCGACCCTTTGCCTCTACAGGCGTTACAGGACCTCTGGTAAGACCCTCTGCCACTACAGGTAGAACAGCCCTGCGAGCTGGTATCGAGCATCGTCCCTTTGCCGTTACACGTACCACACCTGGCCATCTTCATACACCCCCATACATTTGCACTGGCGCATCAGTCTTTTCTCCTACGAGTCCAGCCTTCATGATGCATCCCGGCTTCGCGATTGCAAGGTCGGGAAGAGAAAACGAGCCTCCCCCACTCATACACGGT
Source organism: Ktedonobacteraceae bacterium (assembly GCA_025928885.1). Classification (GTDB taxonomy): domain Bacteria; phylum Chloroflexota; class Ktedonobacteria; order Ktedonobacterales; family Ktedonobacteraceae; genus JAICIM01. The sequence continues at coordinate 4,734 of JAICIM010000559.1, forward strand.
TTAAT
>JAICIM010000570.1 GCA_025928885.1 Ktedonobacteraceae bacterium
AGTCGCGTGACCACGACACATTTTAAAGGAGATGTGCAATGTCACCAGCACCGCGCACGCAGCACCCATTTTATATGTATGACGCCATCACCGCTCAACCGCAGGCCTATGCCGACACCGTACAGCGCCTGCGGCCCCAGATCGAGCAGATCGCGCCGCACCTGGCACAGGCGAAACGTCTTTTTCTGCTTGGCATCGGTACCTCTTCTCATGCCGCTCAGGTTGGCTCTCACCTGTTCCGTTATTATGGCGTCACCATCCCTACCTATTTTGTGCATTCGTTCGATTTCGCGCTGTACGGTCCCGCACTCTCACCCGATGATGCGGTCATCATGGTCAGTCATCGGGGTGCGAAAAGCTATGGGTTGACGGCGATTCAGCGTGCAAAAGAGGCTGGAGCGTATACTGTTCTGATTACGGGCCAGGGAGAGCCGGAGAGCGTACGCTACGCCGATGTTGTGCTCACGACGACGCTGCAAGATCCCTCTTCGGCGCACACCATCAGTTATACCGGCTCACAAGCAGCGCTGGCCTGCCTTGCCGAGCGCCTGGGTACGCAACAACGGGAGCCGCAATCCTTTTTAGCAACCGAACTGCCTGATCTGTTGCGCTCCTGCTTGCAAACGGAGCCGCAGGTGAAAGAGTTGGCCGCGACCTCGCTGCATCGTCGCCGCATCTGGCTGACGGGCGGCGGTCCATCGGGCATCACGGCGCAGGAGATTGCGCTGAAGATCAAAGAGACCTCCTATCTTCAGGCCGAGGGTATGCCGGTGGAGGGGCTGCTACATGGTCCGTTGCAGTGCGTCGAATCGGAGGATATTTTTGTGCTCATCGCCCCAGCCGGGCCAGCACAGAAGCGTGTGGGCGAGCTGGCTGGCATGATTCAAGATCTTGGTGCGCCTTATCTCGTCGTTGATGATGGCACGGCTAGCGCTCTCGCTCAGCAAGCCGCCGGGGTGATCAGCGTTCCAGCGGTGCCTGAGCCTTTTACGGCGCTGACCTGCCTGTTGCCGCTCCAATTGCTGGCATACCATCAGGCGCTGCTGCGTGGCACCAACCCGGACAGCTTCAGGCTGGAAGATCCACGTTTCGCCAGCGCCTTTAAGCGTATCCAGCTCTAGCCCGCTGTAAACCTCCCTGATGCCCTGAAAAATCTGGCGTCCAGCGTTTATAGGGAAAAGAGAGAAAAACAGGGCGTGAACGTCTGTTTCTATACAGGACGGTCAATACAGGGAGGTTTGTTGATGGCTCGAATACATGTTCGCAGCCCTTTTCTGCGTGTGCTGGCGATCGGCGCAGTTGCAGCGTTTATGGTGCTGGTGAATGTACTGCCGGCGCGTGCGGAGACAGCATGCAACGCGTATGGAACAATCATGATGGGCAAATATCGGCTCTACAATAATCTGTGGGGGCAAAATACCGGCTCCGGCTGGCAATGCATGTGGAACGTTTCTCAGGCGGGTTCAACGATTGCGTGGGGGACGAACTGGAACTGGACGGGGCAGTACAACTCGGTGAAATCGTACTCAAGCGCGGTGCTGGGATGGCACTGGGGCGGTTCGCAGGATGGTACCGGGCTGCCCCTGCAACAGTCGTCGCGCAAAAACATCTATACCCACTGGAACTATCACCTGACGCAGCACAACGCCAACGCGCTCAACGTGTCCTACGACATGTGGCTGCACAATACGGCGAATCCTGGTCCCAACGGTGCGCCATCGGATGAGGTGATGCTCTGGCTTGTGCGCTCAGGCGATATCCATCCCGTCGGCAACAAGCAGGCGACGCTTTCCGTCGAGGGGAGCACGTGGGATCTCTATGAGGGCCGATCGAACTGGCAGGTGCATACATTCGTGCGCACGAGCGGAACCAGTGCGGTATCAGTGAATCTGAAGGCATTTCTCAACGCTCTGGTTGCTCGGGGGACGCTGAGCAATACAAAATACATCAACGGGATCGAGACCGGCTCCGAAGTGTTCACCGGTAGCGGACAACTGGACACGAATTCTTATAGCATTGATGTATATTAGAGATAAGCATAAAAGACATTCTGGAACGTTCCAGAATGTCTTTTATGCTCGTTATTAGTTTCAGACGTTTGTTGTGGCGGGCTGTGAGACCGCGTAGAGGCGGAAGTACTCGCCCCACTGCTCGACATCGCGCTCGTGCTTCATGCCGATCTTTTCGGCGATATAGACCGAAGGTTGATTATCGGGCGGGATCAGCGACACAATGCGGGTCAGGCCCATTTTTTGCAGGCCGTAGTTCTTGAGCGCCTCGATCCCTTCAACGGCCAGTCCATGTTGCCAGTACTCGCGTGCCAGCACATAGACCAGTTCCACCTCTGGTAGCCCGTCCACCTCTTGATCGAGCAGTCCACACTGGCCGATAAAACGCTGATCGCTCTTTCGCACAATTGCGAAGAACGAGTGTTCGTAGGTCCGATATTCACTGATGTATCTGTTCAGGACGCGCTGTACCTCTTCCCGGTTGCGTGGCCCACCCAGAAAGCGCATCACGTCGGGGTCTGCATAAAGCACGCTCAGATCATCGAGATCCTATTGCGTCAAAGGCCGAAACAGCAGATGTTCCGTCTCGAAAACTATCATGTTAAACCTCACTCGAAATAGAAGCTTTCCCCCTTGCCCGCCCTTACCATATCACCGCCCTATTATATGCTGACTTCGTGCTTGTGGCAAACGGAACAACGACAGGATTCGCGCTAGTGATGTGGTGGTCCGCTTGCCGCCGCTGCTATAATAGCGGTAATCATTGCCGTGAGGAAGATCAAGGAGTACACCATGTCTGAGGAGCCTGACAATTCATCGTATACATTCTATGAGAGCGCCGAGCTACAGCGCCATACGGAGCCGCTTGCCCACCGCGATGGCAGCGTTGAGCATGAATATATTGTTACCATCAGCCCCGACCTGCCTCCCGTGAAGCTGCGTGTCTTCACCTTCCCCAATGGAGATGCCCAGGTCGAGGCCGAGTTTGGTAGCTCTGCCCGCTAAGTGAAGGCGACCGGGAGAGATTTCAAGCCGCGCAAAGAATAGTTCGGGCGAAATTCGGGCGTTTCGACCAGCATTTTGAGCGTGGGGAGTCGGCGCAGGATCGTCTCAAAGGCGACCTGGCTTTCCAGGCGAGCCAGCGCGGCACCAAGACAGTAGTGAATGCCATAGCCAAAGCCCAGCGTTCGTGTCGGCGCACGATGGATAGCGAGCTTTTCAGGATCGGGAAATTTTTCGGGATCGCGATTGGCGGCTCCCACCAGCAAAAAAATGCTGGCGTTCTCTGGCAGCGTCACGCCTCGCATCGTCATCTCTTGAGTGGTGCGGCGGGCCAGCGTATGAACGGGGCTGACATAGCGCAGTAGCTCCTCGATGGCAATGGGAATGCTTGATGGGTTGGTGCGCAAATATTCCAGCTGATCGGGATGCTGCATCAGGTGATACATGCCGACGCCGATCAGGTTTGCCGTAGTTTCGTGGCCTGCAAAGAGCAGGAAGTTGGTGGCAATGATAATCTCATCCTCGCTCAACACATCTCCTCCCTCTTCGGCCTGGACCATTTTCGAGAGCAGATCGTCGCCCGGCTCTGCACGCCTTTGCGCGATCAGCTGCTTGAGATAGGCTTTGACATCGGCGAAGACGCCCGCCAGCCGGGGCCAGACCACCGGGCCAGTGAAGAGCAGCGTTGCCACGAACTCGTTGATGGCTTCAGCGCTGGCCTGAATGTATGGCCGCCCGCTTCTTGGAATGCCCAGCAGATCAAGAATAACGTTAGAGGGCAGCGGATAGGCCAGATCGTTTACCAGATCCATCCGACCGTGTTCAAGCTGTGCATCGATCAGTTCATCGACCAGCCTTTGTATGGTGGGCCGAAACGACTCGATCATGCGTGGCGTAAAGGTTTTGGTCATCAGAGCACGCTGGCGTGTATGGCCGGGCGGGTCCATGCCTTGCAGGTTGTAGGCCATGAAGGGGATGATCTGGCGCAATTGCTGGCTGCTCTCGTCGTCTCCCGCAAATCCAATGACTTCGGGGACGCTCGACCAGATATCGGAGGAAAAGCGCTGATGATCGAAGAAGGCCATATGTACGTCGTCGAATCTGGTGAGCATATAACAATTGAACATCGGATTCCAATGTACCGGGTCGTGTTCGCGTAAATAGGTATAGGTAGGGTAGGGGTTTTGAATAGTAGCAAAAAAATTATCCAGTTCCAGTGGAGGCTCGGTGGTCATCTTCTCTTCCCTCCTGTCAATCGGCTACAGTACCGATGAACGTTCCTCTAAATAATGAGCGAATCTCGCCACAATAAATAGTATAACCGGATGTGGTGCGGATAGCGAGTTGCATGTGAACACTGGTGATTCGGCCTGTTACCTGGATTATGCTCAGGAAGAGAGTCGTAGCCGCGCGACTTTATCGCGCCCTCTCGCCGTGGGGTAGCCGCGCGGCGTTATCGCGCCCGCTCGCCGTGGGGGGGGGGGGGGTGGGGGGAGCGGGGGGGGGGGCGGGGGGGGGGGGGGTGGCGGGGGGGGGCGGGGGGGCGGGTTGGGGTCGGGGGGGGGGGGGGGCGGCCTCCCCCCCCGCGCCGCTTCGAGATCGGTCGCGACGCTGGCGAGCTTCCAGCGGAGCC